>JAZPZT010000073.1:0-57475 GCA_045544815.1 Acutalibacteraceae bacterium
TAAATCTGCTGGCTTCGCCTTCGGTGGTTCGAATCCACCCTCTCCCACCAAGTAAACGCCTCGTGCATTTGCACGGGGCGTTTTTCTTTGTCTGAGATGGTAGTAAGCAGAAACACAGCGTGCTGCCACAGCAGGACTTCGGGGGTTGCGAGTTATCCGTTTTCGCCGATAGGCGAAATGGCGGCTGTTCAAGCCGTCAAGGAAAACTCGACCGACTTCGCCGCAGGCGAATGTCGACGAATCACACCCTCTCCCACCAAGAAAACGCCTCGTGCATTTGCACGGGGCGTATTTCTTTGTTTGAGATGGTAGTAAGCAGAAACACAGCGTCCTGCGCAAGCAGGACTTCGGTGGTTGCGAGTTATCCGTTTTCGCTGCAGGCGCTCTGCTCGGCAAACAAAAAAGCCTATCCTGGCGGATAGGCTTTTTTCGTTACTTCTTACCCTCGAAAAAAGGGCGCCAGGGCAGGGCGTCCTTCACCGCAAAGAAGCGGCTGTACCCCTTGCCAAACAGGTGAATCAGCGTGCCGTTGAGGAAGGCGCACACCACCGTGCCCACGCCGATGCCCTGCAGGCCGCCGAAGAGGAGCAAACTCATCACCACCGCCACCAGCAGACTGCACAGGTCGTACACCGTCTTGACCACGCCCAGCTTCAGATTCCACTTGCCCACAATCTCCTGCACCAGCACCTCATACAAGCCGGGCGGAAAATAGGTGGTGAACAAAATCGCCACGCCGCAGGAACTGAGCAAAAAGCCCAGCACGAAAGCGACCGCACGCAAAGCGAACAGCGAGGGCAGCAGCGCCACCACCATCATCACCACATCCAAAAACACGCCGTAAATCAAGGTGGTGCCAAAGGAGAGGAAAAACCGCACCTTAACCCGACGGGTCATCACAATCAGCGCCACAATCACCAGCGCCTGCACCGTATATTCGGCCACGCCGAAGGAAAACCACGGCAGGATATCCACCAGCGCCAAATGCAGCACGTAAGCAGGGGCCACCACCATAGACATACCAAAATCGGCGTAGGCGGAAAAACTATTGCCCAACGCCAGCAAAAGAATACCAAAAAGATAGGCAATCTCAGAATAGATCGTCAACTTTTTCAATCATCGTTACCTCCTCACTCAAAAAAACACCTTTCCGTGTTTGATACAGAAACACGGAAAGGTGCAAAAAGAGTATACCATTCTTTTCCAAAAAACGCAAGAGGCAGTTTTATTCGCTCAAAACACCCTCGTCCACGCACTGCTCCACAAACTCGGCAAACAGCGAGCAGGGCCAAGTAAACCACTCACGGGTGTACTGAGCAGGGTCGTCCACAAAGAAGCCTTCGTGAAGCAGATCGGTGTCGCCGTCGGTGGCGGCAATCACAGAAAGCATTTCTCGCTTCTCCTGCGCTGTGGCGGCGGTAAGCCCCTGCATCACCAGCGCCAAATGCCACACGTAGCGAGGCGGCGTATGAGGCGAACCGATACCTTTGGCATAAGCACCCTCGTAGTAATAGGGATTCTCGTCACTGAGCAAAAAGCGACGGGTATTCCGATACACTTCGTCCTCGGCAGAGACGTATCCGATATAAGGTGCGGAGAGCAGACTGGGGATATTGGCGTCGTCAATCATGCTGTAGTGCCCCATACCGTCGGTTTCGCAAGCGTAAATAGGGCCGTGGACGGGATGCTCTACGATGGCATAGCGGCGAATGCCCTCCTCCAGTTGGGCACGCAGAGCCTCACACTCCTGCGCCAACGGCTCGTTACCACAGACGGCACGCAGCATCTCTGCCATATACCCCAGCACCACCACCGCAAACATATTGGAGGCGGTGAGATAGCCGTAGGTGCAGGGATCGTCACTGGGACGGAAACCCGACCAGGTCATACCCGTATACGTCACGGGATTGCCCTTTCCCTCGCAGGGCAGGCAGGGCGGATTGTCCGAGGGACGGACAAACCAATAGGGCGACCCCTCGCCGTGGCGCTGCTCGGTGCGCCACACATCCAAAATCACGGCGACGGTGGATTCCAACTTCTCACGAATAAGGGTGTCCGAGCCGCTGTGCTTCCAATAGAGATACAGCAAACGAATGGGATAGCAAAGCGAATCCACCTCGTATTTGCGTTCATGAGCCCAAGGTCCCTTAGGCGGCAGGTCCTGTTTCCATCCCTCGTCGTTGGGGACAGGGTTGAAAGCGTTGGTGTAGGGGTCAATGGCGATATACATCAACTGACGGCGCAACACACCCTCAATCACGGCTCCCACCTCCGGGTCGGCGGACAGCGGTAAGTAATGGGTCACCTGTGCGGCGGAATCGCGCAGCCACATAGCAGAAATGTCTCCCGTCAGCACAAAGACGGTGCCATCCTCTTGAGGTCGCAAAGCGGTCTCCCAGGTGCTCAGCGCGCAACGGCAGTACAGGCGGCGCAGTTTTTCATCCGAAATGGCGGCGCAATAGGCGTCTATGCGTCGGGCCAATGCATTGGGTACGATCATCGTAATCCCCTCCTCTCCCCCATTGTAGCACAAAGAGAGTGGGGTTGGCAAGCCGTAAAGTGAGGGTTGCTTTTTAATCCGTTCTATGATAGGATAACAGCATAAAGAAACGCAAAGGAGGCCGTTTTATGGCCAAAAAATGGATTTGCCTTCTCTTGGCGGTGGCGATGGTCTGCGGACTGTGCGCCTGCGGTCAAGAGGATACGCCTACCACCAACTACGAACAGGTGGCGGAGGAATATATCGAGGCCTATTATCTGCGGGATTTAGCCAAGCGCTTTTCTCTGCTGTTCTATGACGCACGCCGCCAATGGGAGGATACGGCGATTGCGGACAACGGCAGTGCCGAAGCCTTCTTCGCCGAGGCGCAAAAACAGGCTGAGGCCAAAGGCGTGGAGGTCACGGTGGACAGCTTTGACAGCTACTACGCCGCCTATCATCAGTTCATCCTCAAGGATTGCCAATCCATCTACGGCGAAGACTTCGAGATGACCGTATCGGCCACCGAAAGCACCAAACTGGAGGGCGAACAACTCACCCAGTTTATCGACCGCCAGTTGGGCGCTCTCGACGCCAAATACGTGGACGCCGACACCTATCGCGCCATCACCGAGGCCTATACGGTCGTCGTGCACATTCACATTGAGGGCTCGCTGAAAAACTACGATGAAAACTATCAGGTGCAAGTGGGCTATCACGACGGTAAATGGCAAGTGCTCAGCCACACCATGTAACGAAGGGAGGCACCGTTATGCAGTGTCATCATTGCCACGCTGAAATCGACGACAGCGCCATCCTCTGCGACGCCTGCGGCGCCGTAGTGAAAGAGCAACTGGATGAGCTCAATCCCGATACGGAGAAAAAACACCGCCGTGCCAATCTGCGGCGCTATATTGCCATCGGCGCCGCTATCACGGTGCTGTTGGTCGGTGTCATCGGCCTCTGGCTGAGCAACACCGCCGAGGCGGTGGCCACCCGCTACGTGCAGGAGTCCATGGAGGGCGACCTCAAAGCGACCATGTCCCTCTGCGTGGGAGATATGCGCCACCTGCTGGAAAAGAAATCTACCGAGGAGCAACGCAAAACCATCTTCCAAAACGCCGAAGAGCAGGGTGCCTTGGTGGGTCTGGACCTGTCGGTGGACAGCTTCTCTGACTATTACAAGGCGCTGGCCACTATCACTCAAGAGACCTATACGCAGGCCTACGGCGAGGGGTACAAACTCTCCTACAAAGTGCGTGAGACAGAGGATATGACCATCAAAGAGTTTGATGCCATCTGCGACGTCTACACCAACGTTCACTCCGACTTAGGCGTAGACGTAGACCGATTAAAGGTAGGTAAAAACGTCACCGTCACCATCACGGTGGACAGCAAAGACGGCGTGCAATCCTACGACCGCACCATTTGCTTGGTGAAATACAAAGGTGCGTGGAAAGTGGTTTCCAACACCTATGGTCCCATTTACTAACAAAAAAGAGGTTCTCACCCGTGGGTGAGAACCTCTTTTTTTACTTCTTTCGGATATCGTAGCCGAGAGAGACGATGAGTTTCAGCGTTTCCATAGCCGTGTTGCGGTCATAGTCCTTCTCCACCTCGGGGAGGTCGGCGTAGGGCACCAAACAGGGCGTCTGCTTTTTGTCATCGTCACGCACGGGGCCGTAGGTCCAGCCCTGAGCGATACGGGCGGCCGCCCATACCTCGTGGACATTTTCCGCAATCTGCTCGGTGAGCGCCAACAATTCCTCCGGCAATACGATGTCGTCTAAATTCTTGGGGTTGGGTGTGTACATGGTCACGCCTCCTCTGCGCACACGGCGGTTTTGACTTTCTCTTTTTCAGCGTGCTCTTCCTTCAAGCGCGCCACCAAAGCCTGCTCACGGAGAACAGCACGGCGCACTTTTAGTTGTTTCACACGGCGGCGGTTACACCAAGTGTCGGGGGCGTACCACATCTTGCGGAACGCAAAAGCGAAAGGCTTCGGCATCTCTGCGCCCTCGGCTTTCAGCGTGAGGGCATAGCGGCGGCGGAGGAATTCCACCACGCAATCCTCGGGAACCACCCACTCTTCCCCCTTCTCGGTTTGGCACAGGAAGGCACCGCGCGACTCCCACGAGGCACAGATTTTCTCCCATTTGTCGGCGGAGATATGCATATGCTTCCATAGGATATCACGGCAATCCGACGCCAACACGAAGGCAGGGAATTCGCCGATGAAATAATCGTATTTTTTGCAAGGGGCGGTGCGTGCAATCTCAGACTCCAATGCAAACAACCGACTGAAAAGTTCCTTGAAATCGAGACGATTCTTCGGCGTGTAATCCTGTCGTGCCAAAGCCGCGCCGGCCTGCTCTGCCCAATGGTGCCAGGCGGCACGTGCCGCCTGCCAACGGGGCAGATGGTGCATCTCTACACGGTCGATATCGGGATTCTCCGCCCACAACTGTTCCTCGGTCAACGCCTCACGCAGAGCAATCTGCAACCGCTCGTCTTCTGCCGCCACGGGCAAATTCCAGCACACGTAGGTAGGCTGAGACACAGCGTGAGGCGGATGTGCCTCTGCCAAACACGGGTGCAGTTTCAGCGACATATTCTTATGGCTCTTTTCCACCGCATAGTACTTCTCTACGGCGGTGGTA
Organism: Acutalibacteraceae bacterium; assembly: GCA_045544815.1. GTDB lineage: Bacteria > Bacillota > Clostridia > Oscillospirales > Acutalibacteraceae > UBA5905. Next base: position 5,140 of record JAZPZT010000073.1, read on the forward strand.
TAGCGGAAACCGGTCGTACGGGTATAGGCGCACCAGCGGCGATGCTCCAACCACGCCAGCACGTGGCGCTTACGGCACAGATCCTCCCATTTGCTTTGATCCTCTGTATCCAACAGTATGGCGGTATAATCCACCGCCGAATCCGCCACAAGCGGCTTCGGCAACGGCGTATGCAGATCGGGGTTGTTCATATTGCCCACCACCGCCACACGACGATAGAGAGCGCGCGCCTGCTGTACGGCCTCATTGCGCTTCTCTCGATGTGTGGTAAACAGCGACGCCTTCATCCAGCCCAGCGAGAAAATCTTGTAATTCAAATGCATCGCACGAGCCAAATCCGCCAGATGTTCATAGGAGGTGGGCGGCACTTTTTGGCGTGCCTTTCGCTCGGCCAAGGCGCCGTCATTGCGGCCGTGATAGGCCTTGTGGGTTTCCTCTGCCAGCAGCAAACTCTTGCTCATAAACACGTTGTCCATGCTGTAGACCTGCTCCAGATCGCCAAAGGCATGCATATAAACGCCGTATTCCACGTCGGAACGGGTGTTAAGCGCAGCACACAACTCGGAATTGTACACCACGTAGGCAATGACGGTGTTGCGGGATGCTCCCTGCCCCTCTAAATGGGTTTTGCCGATATGCGCGCGCAGTTTATTCGCCACGGCGATGTTGTCGGCGTCGCTACCCAGAGCCACAATCACATAATCGGTGTCCAACCATTCGGGGGCGTTCTGATACAGCGCACAATCACACGCAGAAAGGGCGTCCGGCTGCTTCTTATCGGCCACAAGCAGTCCCGTTTTGGCATCCGCTTTATGATACTTCACGGTGCAATAGGGATTGTTAAAAGCGCCGTCACGCCACGCCAGAATGGGGTCTCTTTCCTTTGTGGTGCACCGAATTTCAGGGTTAATGGCATCGATTTTCGACCAGAAGGCCGCCTCTTCATCCTGCGATACGACGTGGATGGTCAAGGGGCACTCTTCCAGTCTCTCATCGCCCAAACGGTCGGTGTGGCAGGTCATCATCTGGCCAAACCAATAGGCGCTGAGGAAGGCCTCGGTACCGATAGAGCCGTTACCAAAAATGGTGACGGTAAGACTCTTCTTGTCGGTGCCCACCAACGGCTCGTACAGCGGCAGGTCCGTCATCAGATTGTTCACCAGGTTGCGGTGAGCGTTTACGGGAATCAGCGACGGCAGTTCCTCTTTGGACAGTGCTTTTTTGCCAAGGACTTTTTTATCCATCAGCTGGGTGCAAATGTTCTGCTCCAAACGCACGTACAAATCACTCTGCACAAACAGATAGACGGCGGCGTTTTTGAGATAAGGAACGTTTTTCGCCTCCGTCAAACCCATCAACGCGGGCAGGTTGGCGTACTCTTCCTCTTCCATTAGGAAATATTTACGCTCGCCGTAGGAGGTTTTCAGTACGTGGGCCAAATCGTCACGCAGGCAGATAGCGCCCAAGCGCTTGGCCTCCATCACCAGTTCGTAGCTCTGCTCGGATTCATCGTCCACATAGGCGTCGGTGAACACCAACAGGGGCATAATCCACTTGCCCTCGGCCTTGCTGGTCAACAGAATGCTCTTAGCCAGCGCCACCGACTGCGGATTGAGACCACTGAAATAGCATTTCTCTCGGCGGAAGGGATTTCTATACTTCAGCCACAGCAAAAAGCGAGGGAATATTTGCGCAAACATACCCAAAATCAACGTACTACCGGCAACGGGAATGGCAATGTTCAGCACAGTGGCGTAAGACATAATGACCATGCGACCGATTTCGTTGGCGGGATACGCCACGCCCCACACCGCCTTAAGTGCGGTGATAAAGGTGGTGTAATCCTCCAAAACGCCGATGGAACGAATGGCACGCAAAGCGGCATCCACCAACCGCACGCCCACAGACGAATCGATAGCCTCCAATTCCAGCAGTTGAACCGTTTCGCCCAATTCGTCGGGGTGAGCCAATACGTAACCGGTCACCGCATACCGCAACAGACATGCCGCCGCCATAAAACAGACGGTGTGCAACAAGGCGGTGCTACCCGGTCCCTGACGACTTTGATTCGGCAATCCCTTTTGGAATAAGCGTACGATCCAATCGCCCACCATATTCAAAACAGGATAGAAAAACAGCAAGACGGAGAGATTGATACACGCCATATCGTTTCCTGTCACGGCGAACCAAATGCCGAGCGCAGTCAACAAAGCGCCACAAATGATTTTTCCTATCTTCATTAACATACGGATGTCTCCTTGTTGTAGGGTAAACCGCCGGTGATACGTCGGCGGTTTACCCTATTTTTCTTATCCGTTGGTGTCGCTCTGACCACCTGTCAGAATATGAGCAATCTCCTGCTCGTTGAGGTGATTCTTATACAACAATTCCGCTACCAGAGCGTCGATGGTATCCTTATGCTCCTCCACCAAGCGGATGGTCTCTGCCATCCGCTCCTTCAGGATGCGATTGACCGCCGCACGCACCTCGACGGACATCTCACCATTGGCAGCGATCGGACTGACCACCGCCAAACCAAAATCCTCGTCCATACCGTAGGTACAGACGATGTGCTGTGCCAGGTTGGTGGCGGACTGCAGGTCGCCGCTGGGGCCGGTGGAGATACCGTCCTTCGTGCCGTAGTAGACGATCTCGGCGGCACGACCGCCCAGAGAGGTACGGATACGAGCCAACAACTCGTCACGGGTGTAGATGGCCTTGCCCTCCTGCTCCGCGCGCTGCATATAGCCGCCGTGACTGCCACGAGCCACCACCGTCAGGTAGGAAGGCTTCTCGCCGCCCAGCCAGCACAGCAGGGCGTGACCGGCCTCGTGACGGGCCACACGCTCCAGCTGAGAGGGGTCCCAATTGGTTTTTTCGCCGTTGTTGAAGTTTTCAAAGGCCTCCTCCAGCACGGCGTCAGTCACCACGATACTGCCCTGACGGATGGTGGAGCGCAAAGCCAACTCCAGCACGGAGTCCAACTCAGCCAAGCTCATGCCCACGCCACGGGCGGCCAGACTGTCGATGATTTCGGCGGAGATGGCAAACGCCTTCTTGCCTGCGGTCTTCATAGTGATAAAGCGGACACGCTCCTCCTTGTTGGGAAGGTCCACGTAAATGCGGTTATCAAAACGACGCAACAGAGCGCCGTCCAAACTCTTGGCCGTGCCGGGCTTGACGTCAAAGTTGGTGGCGGCCAGCACGAACACGGGCTTGGCAGGGTCGGTGGTAAAGCCGTCCATCTCGGTCAAGAAGGCGGTCAGAGTGGCCTCGGTCTCGGAAGAGGTGGACTCGCCGCCGGTGCGCTCCCTGGCGATGGCGTCAATCTCATCAATGAAGAGAATGGCAGGGGCGTACTTGCGCGCGGTGCGGAACATCTCGCGCACCTTTTCGGCGCCCTGACCCAGATACTGCTGGCGGAACTGGTTGCCCTGGGTGGCGATGAAAGCACAGCCGGACTCGCAGGCCATAGCCTTTGCCAGCAAGGTCTTACCCGTGCCGGGAGGACCGTACAGCAACACGCCGCGAGGCGTCTTGACGCCGGTACCCATATAGCGCTTGGGATTGCGCAGATACTCCACGAAATACTGCAATTCCGCCTTAGCGTCCTCGGCGCCGATGACGTCCGCAAAGCGAACGTCAGGCATAGAGGCGTTGCTCAGCAAACTCTTGGTATCTTTGGAATCCACCGAAACCTCCGTAGCCAAATCGAACAGGCTGATATTGGCCACGTCGCCCTCGGTGGACAAGGTCTGCGCGGTCTCGAAGGACAGCACCTTATTCTCACGGGCCAGCGACACCAAGCTCTCCTGCTGACACAGAATAGCGGCAATCCGACGGCACTGGGCGGCAAACTCCTCGGCGTCATCCATAAAGAAGGCGCCGCGTGCGCCCTGACGCAGGAAGGAGACGCGCTCCTCCTCGCTCATGGCGTTGGCCAATTCCTCTACGATATAGATGGGCAGGCTCTGACGATTCTCACGGGCAAAATGGAAGAAGGAACGGGCGGGAGAGTCCACGTCCTCGATATTCAGGTTGGCTCGCTTCTCCTCGTTGACGGCGAAATTGAAATCCAACAGAGCGAAATCCGCAGACTTATCGCGCAACAACTCCACGGCTTCGTCGTAGGTCTGGGCGCCCATCAGCTCGCAATCGGTCATCTGCGCCTGCAGAGTAGCCACCCGAGCGGCATCCGCAATCACCAAAATCTTGGTCTTGGTGGCGGAGACGAACAGGCCCGAAATGACCTCGGGCGCGCGGTCCAAATCCACCGTCATCTTGACGGTGGCAAGGCTCTTGAGGCTGCCGGTGGTACGCTTAATCTCCACCAAGCGGAACAATTCGTAGGTTTCGTTATTGAAGAAGTTCTCGGCACGACCACGAATGGTACGCGCATCCGCCTTAGCGCCCTCAGACAGCAGCAGAGCGGTGTACACCGACTCGTCGATGTCGAAATGGACGCCCAAAGTGGCCTCCATATTGGCCGCCAGACGACCAATCTCCTTGCGCGCGATATCACGCAGATGGTGTGCCTGAATGTGGTTGAACATCACCACGTTATCCGCCGCAAAACGGGAGCACAGTGCCGCAGGGAACAGCGGAGCACCGGTCTTGTAGTTGATATCCTCACGCACGGCGGCGATAATCACCTTTTTGGACAGGTTGGAGAAATCCTGAATCTCGGTATCCTCGTACAGAGGACGGCCGGCGTTACTGGTAAAGATGACGATGGCGTCACGGAAGGAAATCTCCTTCTTCATATGGCGGTCACGGAGCTGACCGGCGTCCAACATCTGCAGGAACAGATGGATAACGTCGGGGTGCGCCTTCTCCACCTCGTCGAACAGAATCACGCACTGGGGATTCTCCTTGACGAAGGTGGTTACCTGACCGGGGTGGGAATCCTTATAGCTATCGTCCAGACCGCAGAATTCCACCACGCCGTCGGAGCCGGAATACTCACTCATATCCAAGCGCATAAAGGGCAGATTCAGCTCGGCGGCAACCTGCTCGGCCAAGAAGGTCTTACCCACACCGGGAGGGCCTGCAAACAGGAAGGAGGCCAGCACGCGGTTGCGCTTCTTATCGGTCATGGCACGCACACAAGCCTGATAGTAGCCGGTGACGAAGATGTTGATGGCGTTATCCTGACCGAAAATCTTCTCTTTTAAGTTGGTGCGGATACGGCGGGTGTTCTCCACCAGAGAGGACATCAGTTCCATACCCTTATCGGGGGTGACAATCTCCTCGGATGGTGCGGCAGGAGCAGGAGACGGAGGGGTCGTGCCCTTTCTTACTACACCATCGCCCATAGGTTTCACGCTGTCGCCGCCATCGGCCACACCGGAGGACGTCACAGTGTCCACGTCCAGGCCGCTGACCACGTCGGGAATACCCACCACGTCACTCTTCCACTGATCATCTGCAGCCAAGGGAGACAACAGGGGCTTGATGGTGTCGCTGGGCTCTTTGGCAATCGCCCAGCACAGGTTGGTGGCGGCAACCACGCCGCCGGACTGAGCCTCGGCAGCTACCTGCAGGCACTTCTTCGCATTCACCTCATCCAGATAGGCGGTTGCCGGCGGATTGGTAATGCGCTCCATCAGACGCTCACGGGCATTGGCGTGGTTCGGGATACTCAATTTGCACCAGTTCACCACGCGATCCCATTCGGGACCGGACAGGGTGGCTTCAGGGGTGGCGAGGGAATCCATCAGTGCCACCAAAAAACGCTCGGTGGTAAACAGAGGGCCGTTGGGGTTGTGGATGGCCTCCGCCTTCTCCACCAGCACTTTACAAACAGGGCTTAATTGAAAACCTTCCATGGCAAACTCTCCTTTGTTTTTCTATCCGATTGGTCGCAGGGACTCATTTCTTCCACAATTCATTCAGCTGTTCGCACAACTGCTCGTCATCCATCTGGCGCAGAGCAACGCCACCAATGACGTGAATGCCCATCTCTTTGGCGCGGTTGCAGAGGTTAAGGGTGTATTCGTTATCCCCAACGACGGGGGCGATCAACACCATCTTTGAGTAAGGGCCGCCGAAACGGCGTGCCACCGTCTGAAGTTTGTACAACTCCTCCGGCTCCACCTTGATGCCGTTTTTGCAGGAGATAAAAATGGGCACCACGCCGTGCATCAGCAGGATGTCAATCTCATTCTCCACGTCCACGCTCTCTTCTTCGTGGCGGATACCGTCCCAGTCAATCTTCACGCCGCCGACAGCGTCGTGGTAGACGGGTGCGCCGTTCTTATCCGTTAGGCTCTTGGCCAGCACATACATTTTAAGCTCCAGCACCTGGCCCTCAATCAGCAAGCACCGCTTGACCTGCTCATTTTTAAACGTCAGGGTGACGGTGGTATCGTTGTCACGAAAATAGGTCAACAGACCGTGGTGCAGCAGATAGGGAATGATACGATCGCCAAAACCATAGTAGATGTTATGAGGCAGGAGGTCGTCCACCTCTTGAAGTGAGGCGGTGACGGTCAGACCGTTGGAGCCGTCCGCCTTACAGATAGCCTCGAAAATATTGCACTTGATATTCCAGAAGCGGTCCTCCTGACAGCAGATGTGCCACAACGCCTCGATGTCGGCAAGGAAATCCTCGGAGAAATCCCACCGATAGGTGTCGGTGGAGTCGATGGCACCGTACACTACCTCGCCGCCGTAGATACGGATGTTTTCCTCTACCGTCAAGACAGGCAGGTCGTGGAACACCGTCTCGCCGTCACCATCGCAATCGTACAACTTGCCGTCACGGAGATTGAACTTATGTACCTGAATGTGCTTTTCGGGATGGGCGGCGCACACCATACCCAGCGCCAACACCAGCACCTCGTCGCCGCCCGTAATATCAAACACGCAGTCGTCGTAAGTGTCGATCAGCTGGGTCAATTTCTCTGCCGCCAGCTTGAGATTGGTCTTGGGGATGGATTTGGTGATGATCTCTACCTCGGGATGACCACGGCCATCCAGTAAGCGGCGATAGGTTTCTACGCGGCCGGAAACCTGGTTGCCGTCACCAATGAGAATCACTCTGTCAGGCATATACGTCAGGCAAGAGGCGACGTTTTCCAGCGACACCGCATCGTAAAATTCCACGTAAGTCATAGTATCCTCCAGAAACACTGCAAGCCCCGAAGGTTTTTCGGGGCTTTTAAATGCATTATTTTCTTTCGCCGGCGATGAATTCCGCCACGGTCATTTCGCCGTTATTGACCGCCGCAAACTTATCGTTAAAGTGGTCCACGGCGAAGTCCGTCCAGTCGATGAAATACTCCACCAACCTCTTGCCCACCTCACAGCCACGGAAAGAGGAGGTCAGGCGGAAGGCGATACTGCCGGTCTGAATGTCATAATCAAAATTGCCGTCACGCAGATAGCGGGTGGCAACGGTGGTGATGATGACACCCTCAGTACGTTTGGTAGGGCTCATCTTAAAATTCATCGGAGAGGCCAGACGCAACATCTGCCGTTCCTCATCAATAATCATCACATAGTACACCGGCAGGTCGTTGGTGCGCACGGCAAAGCGGACGATGAGCTCGTCCTCCTTGGCCTCATATTTCCACTCACGGTCATCCAGCGCCGCACACACGGTGCGATACACCTGCAACGCACGCTCATGCTTCATCGTATCAGCCATTGTCGCACCCTCCCATCAATTTGTCGGCTCGCTGATGGCCGTCACGAACTGCTCCAAAGAGATGATACCTGCGGCCAGCGTATACAACTTGTCGTTGTATTTCTCCACAATAGCGTGACCGGTCTGTAACATCATAGCAAAGACCTCTTCACTCAGCAGAGTGTCACGGAAGCTGTTGACCATACGAAAACGCAATTCGCCGTCGTCCATATCCAAATCAAAACAGCCGAAAGCCAGACGATAGTTGAGCAGACTGATGGCCACCGCCATATCCAGACGCTTATCCTCTTTCACACGGGGTGACATAGGAGAAATCAGGCGTACAAACTCACGATCCGGATCCACAATAAACATAAAGGGCATCAGCAAATCGTCACCCTTGTAAGTGTAATCCACGCGCAGCGCCTCATCGTCACGGGTGAACTTCACCTTTGCGCGCTCCAGCGCGCCGCACAGCGTCTCGAAAGTCCCCCGAGCCGCATCCATTTTCACTTGGTCTGCCATATGTCAATGCCCCTTTCACCTGTTTCAAAAAGGATCAGTTATCCAAATTATTTATGGCCTCTGCCGCACGCATGGCGGCAATCTGCCCGTCTGCCGCGCTCGTATTTACACCGAGTTCATCACGGCAGGCCGTGCGCACCACCTCGTCGTAAACCAACTGATAAGAACGCACCAGCTCGCGGCACTCACGGCACTGAGCCATGTGCGCATTCACCTTTCCCATAAATTGAATAGACTCTTCATTTATCTCCGTTAAGGAAACGAAATCGATGATTTCATCCAATGTCAGATGATTCATCCTCGTCCCTCCTTCTTCTTGCCTGTGGCAGATTTTGCGGTAGCGGCGTCCGTGCCGTGGTGGCGACAGACGTAATCGTTAACACGGTTCACCCAGTCGCTCACCGATTTATTGCCGGAATACTCGCCCCGATACTTCATAAAAAACGCGTGATAGGGAGTTTCGCCATAAGTATGTTCCTCATCCCACGGCTGTTGCAGTGCCGCCATCACACGGCGGTGCTGCTCCAGCGACGGCGTCATCCAAGAAAAGCGCCGGCTGGCAGCCAAGACGTAATCGTACATTTCGTACAGGGTTTTGTTTTCAAACTCTTCCACAATGGATTGATTGGCCTCGTGGTGGCGCAACCCTTCGTCGCAGATGAAGAGAATCTGTGCCCACCAAGTGAGTACCTTGTACACACGCATATCCGCAGTCAGCACCGTATCGAATGCGGCACGCAGCAGCGCCTGCCGCTCCTGACGCTCGGTCCAATCGTCATCGGACACCCCTACGGTGTCCAAGGCTGTCTCGTCGTCCTCGGTGCGGAAGTCCACACGACGCACCCGATTGGCGAAATCTCGCTGATAGTTGTGCGCCACGAGGACCATCCAATGCTCGAAACCCTCGGGGTCGTCGTTGTAAGCTCCCTCGGTGCGGTCGTTCAGGAGGAAACCGTGCACAACCTTCTTCATCAAGTGCAGCAGAATGCCCTGCATCACGTCCGATTCGTAATCGCGTCCGCGCAGAGTGGAATCCTTACGGCACCAACTGATGACCATCGGCTGCAGCGTACGCTGTGCCATCTCGCACAGCATATCAAAGCGGCTGGGGCTGGTGTACAGAACCTCCTGTACCATCGTATGGAACTCGTCCACGGTAAAATGCATCGTACATCACCTCTCTCTTATTCGATGCAAACGAAAAACACCCTATATTCCTAAATTAAAAGACTATTATATAACAATATAGCATAAAACGTCGATAAAAGCAAGTGAAATCCACCGGCTGTTCCGTCGTTTCGGAATAGCGTTGAGAGAGAATACGGTGCGCCGTCCAATCCGATGCAATCTTTTGCTGAAAGCAGCACGCGCAACCTCTAAGGAAAGCTCCCCATCGGGCGTTTGCCCTCATAGGAACTCGCATAGATCATACGCTTTTTTCACCCTCTTTTTCGGGATTGCGTTATTATAAACGGCGTGAAAACCGGTTTTTCGCAACAAAAATATAAAATTTACAAAAAAACAAAGGAGCCACGCCGTATCAAAACGGCATGGCTCCTAAATCTTCGTCGTGAAAGAGGAACACGTTGCTGCGGCCCGAAAATCTCCACGCAAGGATGACCACGGGGCAAAAAACGCTATGCTCTTTTCTCAGTCCTCGCTCCTTATCGCAGTGTTTTCGATCGTTTATTCGTCCTCGTCGTCTTCATCAAAGATCTCGTCCTCACCGTCTTCGTCGGGCTCGCTTTTGCCACACTTGGCGATGGTGTCCCACAGAGTTTTGCGAAAACGCTTCACCGCCTCCTCCGGCGTATACCGCTCGCCGATACGGCGGCGCAGGCAGGAACGAACGGTGGTGGACAGCGCCCAGCTTTCGGCTGTGGAGATGGTGGAAAAAGCGTACTCCTTGTGGATGAAAACAAGATTGAGCTCGGCCAACACCCGCAACGCCACCACCGTATCGCTGTGGCCGTGGACGGCGGCCTCCACCATTTTGGCGGTGACGGGTTTGCCGTGAGCCTCGCGCAGGCAATCCAGAGCCGCGGCACAATCTACGGTGAGTTTTTCCGACAAGGCGGCGCACTCCGTCTTTTTCAGGCGGCGTAGGCACAGCGCCTTGCGATTCACCCGCCAGTAACAGCCGTCGCCCGTGGGCTCCACCCAGCCGCGCAATTCCATCTGCTCCAACAGCCAAACGGCATCGGAGTAAGTGGTCTGAAAGGTGTGCTGCACCCACGGCAGGGTGATACGCCGCTCCTTTTTCAAGGCTTCTTGGATGACCCAAGCATTCAGTTGACCCATAGATATCACTCCTTTCGTGAATCCTGCGAGGTTAGAAGTCAAAGGGATTGGGTTTCTCCGCCATCTCGGCGGCAGACGCCCGATAGGTATACTTAGCGTCGGCAAATACCACCTGCACGCTTCGCTGAGCAGGGTCGCACTCCTCCCCCGTGAATTCGGGGCAGGTGTAGCTGCGCTCGAAGCGGGACCACAGCACGTCCTGACGCATTTGGGTGACGATACAGTCGCCAACGGACAGGCGGTCTAAGGCACTGACAGGAACCAGCGAGACGGTATCCTTTTCAAACCGCTGGATGACCTCGCCGGAGCCGTTGAGGGCAGAGGTGGGAGAGATGATTGTTTTCTTGCCGCACTCCTCCGAAAACTCCCGCTTGGTTTCGGGGTTGTTGGTGCCGAAGAAGATATGTGCGTTGAGGTTATCCTTGATAATCTCCGCCGTTTCCTTGCCGTAGGTGTGGTACAGTTGGGCGTAGGACTGAAGAATCAGGAGAAACCAGATGTTGCGGCCGGCGCAAGCAGAGATGACCTTGTCAAAGTCGCTAAACTTGGGCAGGTTGCCAAACTCGTCCAGCAGGAAGTAGAAGGGGCGGCTCAGACGAGTGCCCTTTTTGCGTGCCACCGCAATCAACTCGGTGTAGAGATTGGTGAGGAACGTACTGATGACCTCGTAGTGGAGGCTCTCCTCATCCTTGTAGCAGACGAAGATGACGGTGGGCGCACCGTCGTCCAATTCCGCCATCTCAAAGGTATTGGTACAGGTGATACGGCGCACCGCCGTGTCACGAAAGCGGTTCATTTTAGCGGCGAAAGAGGAGGAAATGCATCGACGGGTGTTGCCGGCCTGTTCCAATATGCACTTATGAGCCAACTGACGGGCCTTGGAGGTTTCCATACTGCGGCGGGAAAAATAGCCGCCGTCATAGTTGCGCTCCCCTCGCTCGGTATCGTTGAAGGTGTCGAAAATGTGCAAGACGGTGTCAAAGGAAAAGTTTTCCTCGGTGATGCTGCCGTGAGCACTGTCCTCCAGCATACCGTAGAGGATGGCGCACAGCAGGTCACGGGCGGAATCTTCCCAGAAAGGATCCTTTTCGCTGAGGGTGGGAATCACCGCCGCCGACAGCGAAGTGATCCCTTTCTCCACCTCGTCAAGATAACCCTCTTGCACCTCGCAAACCGCACGGGCCAGCTCATCGGAGCGGTCGTAGATGACGCCGCAGAAGCGGTGCTTGAGACCGTCGGGGGTTTCCACCACCTCCACCATCTCGTCCACCTTCAGATACTTCTGATAGGCACGGTAATATTTCGTTAAGGGATTCCAGCAATCGCTGTGGCGATAGTCGGTGAAATCCAGCATCAGCACCCGATAGCCACGGTCGGCAAACTTTTGGGCGTTGGAGCGGTACAGTTCCTGCTTGGGGTCGCTGATGACCAAACTGGGCTTATTCTTGCGGTTCATCAGCACGTTAATGGTAGGGATGACGAAGCCGGTGGTCTTACCGCTCCGCGTAGCGCCGATGGCCAGCAGATGGGTATTCTCGATGAAGGTGGCCTTCAGTCTGCCGTCGGTATCCCGACGGATGCAGATGGGGATACCCTCCACCTCGGTGGAGGGTAAATCCTCATAGGCTACCGTCTCGGCGGCGTGTGCCGCCGCATATTCCGCCGCTGTGGTCAGCTTGGCGTTTTCATAGTCCTTGAAGAGATCAATATTCTTCATGGTAGACACCTCCTAAGTAGCCGAAGGGGCGGCCGGCGCCGCTGATATTCTGACGGTCGGAAACGGTACGTAAAGTGGAAGTAGTAATCACCGTTTCGTTACGGTAGGCGGCCTGTTTCAGGGCGCCGTCAAGGATACGGACGATTTGCTCGGTGGCAAAGGAGCCGAGGTAGACGGCGGCCTCCTCCTCGAGGGTGGCGGCGGACACGCCCAATGCGGTGGCGCGGTCGCGGAAGGTGCGGTCGATAACCGTACGCTTCTCCGTCTCACGGATACGAGCGGTGCGCACCACGTCGCACTCCTGCGCCAAACGACGCACCGAAGGGGTGGTCTTGGCGGCGAAGAGAACGATGAGCACGTCGGACAGATCCACCGAGACGGTAGGCTCCACAAGGTTAAACTTGCGACGGTATTCGTAGTCCAGAAGCTTCACCAGCTCCTCCTGCTCCCGCTCGCCGATTTCCTCACAGTGGGTCACCAGAAACACGGTGTGGGACTGACCCGTCTCGGACAGGCCGCGCAGGATGAAATGCTCCTTGGAGCCGACAAAATCCTGCAACGTCAGGTTGCCGGCGTCCACCTCGATGACCCGATTGTGGGCGGCAAAGCCGCTTTTGATGGCGGCGGCGTACATTGCGGAAACATAGGCGTCGTCGCCGGTCACCAACAGCGTGCGATAGGTGGCGAGGCGGTTGCTGATGGCAGGATAGAGGCTGTACAGCACCTGCGCCATCTCCTCCTCACGGTGGAGGGGCATATCCTCCGCGCGGTGGCGGTCGAAGGCGAAGAGGGTATCCCTCTCCACGTCGAAGGGCAAATCCGACAGCGCCTCGATGGCTCCCTGCCGCTTATTCAGCAGCAACTTTTTCTTGTCCTCATCGGAAATGAGGGGCGAAAAGGCCACCTGCGCGAAAAGAGAATCGTAGAGGTCGCGGCGGATGATACCCAGGCCGAAAGCACGGTCGATAATGCGTGCCACCGTCTGCTTCTCGCAGGCCTTTTTGTAGCCGCCCACACGGCAGAGGTAGTCGAAGGCCTCTCGCTGGTGGGAGCTGCGCAGGACGGTGTACAGCGTATTGTAGTAAGTAGAGCGGTTGCGCTTGTCGTAGGCAATGCCCATCAGGTTGCCCAAGAGGTGATTCCACTTGGCGCACAAACGAATACGTTTGAGGGCGCTTTTCTTATCCTGACAGACGCACAGGCCGTGGTATTCCATATAGGCCAGCGTCACCATGGCGTCCACGTTGCCGTTCATGGCAGTGGTCAGCAGGGTGTCGGCAATCAGGTCCACCGTGAGATTCTTGCTTTGGGAGAACAAGGTCTCCTTGATGGACATGGCCTCTCGCTTTTGCGCCAAAATCAGGCGGTCCACGGCGGTGAGCGCAATCTCCTGACCGCTGTGTCCGGCAAACTCGATGGTGCGACACAGTCGCTCGTAGGCGGCGTTGTCGGTTATGCTACTGTATTGCGGAGAGGTAGACGCCGCATAGATGGCGGTGGTATCCCCGTCCATCGGAATGCCGAAAAGGCGAACCAATTCGCAGAAGGTCTCTTCCCTCTGCTGCTCGTCGATGAAGCCCTGACAGATGGCATCCACCAGGAAAAACTGGGTAAGTAAGGGCTCCATCAGATAGCTGATGGCGGTTTGCATGACACATCACTCCTTTGCTTTGATGCGGTCGGGCACGAGGACACGGTCCACCAATCCATAGCGGACGGCCTCCTCGGCGGTCATGGTGTTGTCACGGTCGGTGTCCACCGCAATCTGCTCCACCGTCTTGCCGGTATTCATAGCCAAGATGGTGTTCAGCGTCCTGCGGGTCTGCTCGATGTGGCGTGCGGCGATGATGATGTCCGACGCCTGACCCTGGGCACCGCCCAAGGGCTGGTGAATCAGAATCTCGCTGTGGGGCAGGGCCAAACGCATACCCTTGCTGCCCGAAGACAGCAGGAATGCACCCATAGAGGCGGCCAAGCCCACGCAGATGGTGCGCACCTGACACCGGAGCATATTGATGGTGTCGTAGATGGCCAAGCCATCCGCCACCGAGCCACCGGGGCTGTTAATCAGCAGGGTGAGCACACGCTCCTCCGGCGGCAGGTTGTCGTCCATCATCTTCTGCTCGATGTAATGCATCTGAGGGATGACGCGAGCCGCCATCGCCGTATCGATTACGCCGAACAGATAGATTTGGTTTTTGCTCAGCAGGTACTGATCGGACAGTACCTCCATCGGGTTGTAGTCTCTCGTCATTCCTCGTTACCTTCCTTTCGTGTTTTTGGGGGAGTTGCATAGGGGATAATGGGTATATGCGTGCTTTTTCGCAGCGTAAAAAAGCTTTTTGCAAAAGAAAAGACCGCATCCTACGATGCGGTCTTTACGGTATATTCGATTAGTCGCCTCTGCCCAGCGCGGCGGAGAGCGGAGCGCGCAGACGGTCGGGCTGATACAGCTGCATTCGATTCTCACGGAAGGCCAAAATCAGCATTTCAACGTCGTTGTTGCTGATGGGACCGTGATGATCGCACATCACCAAATTGTAATAGCGGTCGGTAATCACGTAGCTGTCCAATTCGGGGAAGGCGCCGCCCTCCACGCCGCCCAAGGCGCAACCCTCGTCGGCGTATAGGTCGCCCAAGCCCAAGACGTGGCCGAATTCGTGCTTAGACACGTGGTACATCTCGTCAAAATCCAAGAAGCGGCCGTCGGTGGTCTGGATACACACCACCTTGCGGGAGGTGACCGTCCAGCCACGATTGCCCGAGGAGGTGAAAGACCGCTTGGAGGCTACTGCTTGCTTGACGGCGTCACGCATACCTTCGCCAAACAGCACGTTGCCGAAATTCTGCATAAACACTTCCATCCGGTCGGTGACGGGAAGGACGGGCAGGCAGTCCTGCATACTCTGCGTTTCCACCGCGTGGACACGCACCGTGATGGGCTGACCGTTAAACAC
This sequence comes from Acutalibacteraceae bacterium, assembly GCA_045544815.1. Classification (GTDB taxonomy): domain Bacteria; phylum Bacillota; class Clostridia; order Oscillospirales; family Acutalibacteraceae; genus UBA5905. The sequence continues at coordinate 20,270 of JAZPZT010000073.1, forward strand.
GGTGTATTCGCCCTGCCACGCACGGATACCCTCCATCACAGCGGCACGGAAACAATGGGGCTGGGGCAGGTGCTCGTCGCCAAAGAAGCGCACGTTGACGCTGATGGTCAGCACCGCCTGACCGTGCTCAAAGGACAGCACCACGTCCACGGGAGTCTGCAGACCACGACAGGACACACGGATGGGCTCGCCGTCAAAGTCCAGCAGCACGTTATGGCGAGGGCGCAGCCAAGATTTCAGGCGGCGGAAGCGCTGATAACGGGTCTTGCAGTAGGAATTGAGGAAGGTGCGAGCCTGCACGTAGCCATTGTTGGCGGAGCAGCACATCAGGGACAGAGCGCGCTCGATGGTGTCGCCCGGCACCGACAGCACGCCGTCCAGCAGCAAGCGAGCCACCAAATAGCAGGCCTCCGGGTCGTTTTCCTTCACCGCATCCAGCAGTAGACGCAGGCCTTTTTCTCTCTTTTCGGGGTCGTCTTTGTGATTGAAGAAATAGTTTTTGCCCATTTCCCGCATTTTTACCACTTCGTATAAGTCGCTCATCGCCATCGCTCCCTTATCCGCAATATAGTCCCATTATATTTTTCGACAGCATTCGTGTCAAGGGAAACGCGAAAAAGCCACCCGATCGGGTGGCTTTTTCATCTAACGACGATTACTTTAAGTTTTTGATTTTCTTTTTGTAATACCGTTCTATGAGCGTTTTGGTGGTGCAGGTTCTGGGGATCTCCCCCACCACGAAAAAGGGCTTTTTCTCTTTGCGCGGAAACGAAAGCACAAAGTGGGGCAGGCCGCCGCCTTTGGCAAACCAACTGCCCTCTGCCGTGATGCTACGGATATCGCTCCACTTGATGATCTCTCTTTGACCGAAGAGATACACAATCTCGACGCATTCATCGGAAAAAGCAACGTACTGCGGCATAATGGCACAACCAAAAGCAACCATCCCAGCAAAAAGGACAAACGTGATAGCAAAAACGACGTCTTTGTCCGCCGCACTGATAGCCGCAAGACACAGCAATCCGAAAAAAGAGACAACCAACGGAATCAACTGCGTATTCAGCGCAATATGTTTCTCCTCCATTTTCCTCACCGCCTTAGGTGTATTGTATGCTTGTGTCAAGTCAGGAACAAATTAGCCTTCGGCTCCCTCTGACGAGGGAGCTGTCAGCGAAGCTGACTGAGGGAGAGAAAACTACCCCTCCGTCACGGCTTTGCCGTCCACCTCCCCTGACAAGTGGAGGCTCCCGTTTTCAACTTGTGGAGGTCATCGCCACAAGTTGAAATTTCCGCATAACAACAAGCATTTTCTTGAATTTAATATAACATTTTTCATCACATTTTTCAAGTTATATATACAAAAAGAGTTATCCCTAAATTAAGAGATAACTCTATTTTTGATGGTATGACAAAAATCATACTAACACATTGAAAATCATACTAAAGAAAATGCAGTTAGAAACTTTGTTTTTAAGCAGTAAATATGCCAAAAGTATGACGGTTATTCCTGCCGTGCCTTAAATTTGACTTTGTACTCATTCCAATATGCATTTTAAATGAGATAAAAAACAAATTGATTATTACACTTTGTATTTTTGTGCGTGGAACTGAATTAAAGCTGTATCATCAAAATAATTGATTTTCATAGCACGCTTGACCTCATCTAGTGTTTCTATTGCAAGAGTTCGGGCGTTTTCACTACCTGCTTTTAAAATATCATACACAGCGGAAATATCTTTTTCATACTCTTTTCTTTTTTCTCTTATTGGCTCTAATTCACTTTGGATAATATTATTTAAAAACTTTTTGATTTTCACATCACCGAGTCCGCCCCTTGTGTAATGCTCTTTTAATTCCTCTAAATTGTTGTATTCGGGTAAAAACTGCTCAAAATGTTTGTCTTGGCAAAAAGCATCCAAATAGGTAAATACCGTATTCCCCTCAATATGACCTGGGTCAGAAACTTGTATATGGAGAGGGTCTGTAAACATACTCATAATTTTTTGTCGTATTTCTTCGGGTGTATCTGCTAAATATATGCAATTACCAAGAGATTTACTCATTTTTGTCTTTCCATCTGTTCCAGGCAATCTCATACATACACTGTTTTCTGGTAATAATGCTTCAGGTTCAATTAAAGTTTCACTATAAATAGAGTTAAATTTTCTAACAATTTCTCTGGTTTGTTCAATCATTGGTAATTGGTCTTCACCGACAGGCACGGTTGTTGCCTTAAATGCAGTAATGTCCGCTGCCTGACTTATTGGATAGCAAAAGAAACCAGCGGGGATATTTGATTCAAAATTTCTCAACTGAATTTCTGCCTTTACAGTAGGGTTTCGGTGTAACCTTGCCACACTAACTAAATTCATATAATAAAAGGTAAATTCCGTCAATTCAGGTATTTGGGACTGAATAAATAGTGTAGATACATTAGGGTCAAGACCTACCGACAAATAATCTAATGCTACCTCTATAATATTTTGACGTATCTTTTCAGGATTATCAAAATTATCTGTCAATGCTTGGGCATCTGCTATCATTATTAGAATCTTTTCATATTCGCCCGAATTTTGCAATTCCACTCTTCTTTTTAAGGAACCTACATAATGACCCAAATGTAATCTTCCTGTTGGTCTATCTCCTGTTAATATAATTTTACTCATATTAAATCACTCCTTTAACAAATAAAAAAACTCCTGCCCCAAAAGGACAGAAGTTATAATTTCTGTATGCCACCTATTGAGTTCCGTACTAACATACGGTTCCTGTGTTACGGTCAGGATTATCCGTCAACAACTACTCACTTTGAAAGTTTTCGGGTTGCCCTCATAAGTCCATTCACTATAACTTGAATTATTGCTATCACACCACCAGCAACTCTCTGTAAATTCGTTGTTATAACTACTACTCTTAATCAACGGTTTATATTATTAATTTTTTATAGTATGTCATATAATTTTGATTGTGTCAATAGTTTTTTAAACTCAACAATTAAAGTATCGTTTTTAAGTTGTCCCTATTGTAGCACAAGCATAGCATAATAACCACGCACAGGCAAGAACAAGATAGAAAAAGGCAAAAAAGACACACTCCGACTTTGTACAAGTCCATCCGTCATGCTGCCGTTTGCGGTGCCCGAAATCGGCGGTTTTGAGTAGAAAGTGATATTCTGTGCTGTCGCACAGAGTGATAGTATGCCTTGCGGCATAGTGATATTTTTGCTAACGCAAAAGTGATATTATATTCGCCACAAAAACTCGCGAAGCGAATATCACTTGGACTTTAGTCCGAATATCACTGCGTAGCAATATCACTCGCCAAAGGCGAATATAACTGAAAAAGTCCTTGAGATTTCTCTCAAGGACTTTTTCTTTGGCTGCTCCTGTCAGGCTCGAACTGACGACATCATGATTAACAGTCATGCGCTCTACCGACTGAGCTAAGGAGCAATATGCGACCTTCGCGATTGCAAAGGTCTTTTGTGTTGGCACCTACCTATTGTTCCGGGCCGCTTCCAGCCAAGTATCGTCGGCACGAGTGAGCTTAACTGCCGTGTTCGGGATGGGAACGGGTGTACCCTCACCGTCATCAGCACCAACTTAATTGTGCGGCGCCGACATCACTGTCGGCGCCGCAGTGGTGACCCGTAGCGGATTCGAACCGCTGTTGCCGGCGTGAGAGGCCGGAGTCTTAGGCCACTTGACCAACGGGCCATATAATGGTGCACCTCCAGGGACTCGAACCCTGGACACCCTGATTAAGAGTCAGGTGCTCTACCAACTGAGCTAGAGGTGCCTGTCACCACGGGTTTTCATAAACCGCTTGGCTATAATACACCATGTTACCCGATTTGTCAATACCTAAAAACAAATTTTTTCAAAAAATTTTAGCGAAACAGAGACAGTAAGCTTTGCACCCATTCCACCACCTTGAATCGCACCACGTAGCGGTCGCCGTTTTTCACCAAATCCTTCTGGCCGTCGCTCCACAGCGAGGTGGCCTGACGGCGGTCAGTGGCAGCGCCCACGCAGAGGGGCGGATACATCACGCACCACCAGTTTTGCCCCTTCCCTTCCCCGATGGACAGCCGCACCGCATCGTAGGTGCCTGCCGGCAGGGTGAGGGTGTCGTATTGCCGTGTGGTGAAATACATCCGACACACCTGTGCACGCACGGGATAGTCGTAGCCCTCGGCGGCAACCACCGCCTGTGCCACAGCCTGAATGGCAGGCAGGCGACTCTCGGCCAACGCCAGCGCCTCGGCGGCGGTGGCGGCCTCCTCCTGCCAATCGGCAGAGAGCGCCAGCACAGCGTCACGGACTTTTAATTTCAGCGCCTGATCCTCCTCGCTGTCGGAGTGGGCGAGGACGTGTAGGCGCACCGCATTCTGCCGTACCCCCTCGCAGGTGCCGTGAAACTCACAGACGGACAGCATGAGGCAAATCACCAGCGCCCCTGCCACCGCTTTGATCCATCTATTTTTGTTGTGTGCCATAATAAAAACCGCCCTTTTCTGTTTGTTACCAACAGAATGGGCGGTTTTCATCGGCTTTATTCAAGATAGTGGGAAATTATTCCTCCACCGTTTGCTTTTCCTTCTTTTTGCGTATCACCAAAATACCTGCAACCACACCGACACAGAACACGACGGCGGCGGAGCCGTACACAATCTCCACAATGTACGGCGTCACGCCTGGGATGCTGGCGTGCCCGTATTTCCCCTCGTTAATCCACTCTTCAAAGCGCTCCCACATAGAGCCCTCTATGTGTTTCAACTGCAAGGTCGCGGTATCGTAGGTAGTCACCTCGAACAGGTCGATCTGCTCCGCATTTTTAAAATAAAGGCAAAGATACACCTTTCCCTTAACGATGGAGAAATCTCCCATAGCGCAAGGGTGCGCATAGCTCTGCGCCGTACCGCAGGTAACGTTCCCCTTGATGTCCGCCACAGGGGACACGGTGATGCTCGGCGTGTCGCCGGAGGGTTGATAAGAAACCACCTGCCCAAAGAAAAGTTGGGCGGTTTCATCGTTCAAAACGCTTTCCGGTATATCGCCGGCCGATACGGTGACGGCGCTCAACGCCAAAATCACAACCAAAAAACATACGATAATGCGGTTTTTCATTTTTCTTCCCTCCGTTTTCATTTTCTCGCTTTAAGGCGGTTTTCGTCGGCTTTATTCAAATGGGTGGAAAATTATTCCTCGAGGGGCGCAGTTTCTTGGATAGCCTTCCCCTCGAGGGGAAGGGGGACCGCCGAACGGCGGTGGATGAGGTGGTGCGGGACGCATTGCCGCTCCGCGGAACACCTCATCAGTCAGCCTAACGGCTGACAGCTTCCCCTCAAGGGGAAGCCTTACGAGGTTACTACTTTATTCAAATATGCGAAATCGTTACTCCTCCACGATGCCGTTGCAGGGGCGGCACACGAAAGCGGTGGGATACTCCTCCTGCAAATCCATCTGACAATCCACCGCGGAGTCGCGGTTGTCAAAGACGGCAAAGACGCAACTGCCGCTGCCCGTCATCTGACTGCACAGAGGCCCATACGTCTCCATCTTACGGCGGATGGCGGCGACGCCCTCCAATTCGGTGGCCACCTCAAACACGTTCACCGCCTGACGGCACACGCCCTCCAAATCGCCCGCCTGCAGGGCGGCGATGGCGGCGGCGTTATCGGGTCGACGGGTGATGACGGCATTGTCCACGGCGGCGTAGGCCTCCTTGGTGGAGATGCCCTCGTCAGGCTGTGCCACCACGATGTAGCAATCGGGCAGGGGCGGCATAGGACGCAACTTCTCACCGATACCCGTGACGAAAGCGGTGCCGCCCAACACGCAGAAGGGCACGTCGGCGCCCACGGTGAGACCGATATCGCAGAGCTGTGCGACAGTCAGTCGGGTACCAAAGAGCAGATTCAGCGCCCACAAGACGCCTGCGGCGTCGGCAGAGCCACCACCCATCCCTGCCTGCTGGGGGATGTGCTTCTTTATAATAATCTTGACGCCTTTTTTCAGACCCGTGTAACGGAAAAAGGCCCTCGCCGCCTTATAGGCGGTGTTTTTCTCCGCAGGGCAACCACACTCGTCGGCGACGAGAGTGATGCCTCTTCCCCACTTGGTCTTTACCGTAATCGTATCGTAGACGCTCACCGACTGGAAGATACTCTCCAAGAGATGATAGCCGTCGGCACGGGTGCCCACGATGTCCAAGGTAAGATTGATTTTTGCAGGGGCGTGGACGGTTACTTGCATAGCCCTCTCTCCTCCAAAAACGCGCGCATACGGCGGATGGCCTCGGTGATGTGCTTAATGGAATAGCAATAGGAAATGCGGATAAATCCCTCTCCGCTGTCGCCAAAGGCGTTGCCGGGGACCACCGCCACGTGCTTCTCTTTCAGCAGGTGCTCGCAGAACTCCTCGGAGGTCATACCCGTGGACTGAATGGAGGGGAACACGTAGAAAGCGCCCTCCGGCTCAAAGCAGGTGAGACCCAGTTTGTTCAACTCGTCCACGATATAGCGGCGGCGCATATCGTATTCGGCACGCATATTCACCACGTCCTCGTCGCCGTTGTTCATCGCCTCGATGGCGGCGTATTGGGCGGTGGTGGGGGCACACATCAGGCCATACTGGTGCAGTTTGGTCAACATCTTCATCACGGGAGCAGGGCCACAGGCATAGCCGAGACGCCAGCCGGTCATGGCAAAAGCCTTGGAGAAGCCGCTAACCAAAACGGTGCGCTCCTGCATACCCTCGATGGCGGCAAAGCTCACGTGCTCACGGCCATAGGTCAGTTCGCCGTAGATTTCGTCACTCAGCACCATAATATCGGTGCCACGGAGCACATCGGCCAGCGCCTCCAACTCCTCACGGGGCATAATGGCGCCGGTGGGATTGTTGGGATAGGGCAGCACCAAGAGTTTGGTCTTGGGGGTGATGGCGGCGGCCACCACGTCCGCGCGCAGGCGGAAGGCGTCCTCCGCCTTGGTCACCAACGGCACGGGAACGCCGCCGGCCATACGGGCCAAGGGGTCGTAGCACACAAAGGCAGGCTCGGGAATCAGCACCTCGTCACCGGGGGCGATGAGGGAGCGGAAGCACAGATCAATGGCCTCCGAGCCGCCGACGGTCACCAACACCTCGGTTTTGGGGTCGTAGGTGACGTGGCTGTGGCGCTGCACGTAGCCGGCAATGGCCTCGCGCAGAGCGAGAAAGCCCGCGTTGGGGCTGTACCAGGTGCGCCCCTTTTCCAATGTGCGGATTGCCTCCTCGCGGATGTGCCACGGGGTGGAAAAATCCGGCTCGCCCACCGACAGAGAAATCACGTCCTCCATCTCGGCGGCGATATCAAAAAACTTACGGATGCCCGATGGTTTCATATCCACCAGGGTGCCGTTCATCAATCTTTCGTAATTCATACTCCGCCTCTCTCGTCCTTCTCCTCATCGGTGAAGAGGACACCGCGCTCCTTATATTTTTTCAGCACAAAGTGAGTGGCAGTGCCCAGCACGCCCGGCAGAGGGGACAGACGCTTGGCCACGAACATAGCCACGTCCTTGAAAGAGCGGCCGTTGACGGTGACCATCAGGTCGTGACCGCCACTCATCAGGGACAGCCCCTCTACCTCGTCAAAGGACATAATGGTATTGGCGATGCCGTCAAAGCCCTCATCCTTACTGGGCGCCACGTTGAGCTCGATGATGGCGGTGACCAGCTCCTCGCCCGTCTTATCCCAATCAATCAGGGGCTTATAGCCACGGACGATGCCCTCGCGCTCCAGTTTGGCGATGGCGGCGTCCACCTCGGCCTCGGTCATATTCAGCATGACCGCCATCTGCTCGGTGGTCAGGCGGGCGTTGTCGTTTAACAGCTTGAGCAATTTATCCATTATGAATTCCTCCTTGCGGTTTTCGGTTTCACTTTCAGTATACACAATCGGGGTCTATCGGTCAAGACGGCTTCTTGCCGCTCTTGGGGCTTTTCTTGGTCACTTTGTGACGGGTGCCGTCGGGATCCACCACCACGGTGTTATCCAACTGGGCGGCCAAACTGGCGCGAAAACCTGCGATATACTCCGCACGCAGGGCGGCCTGCTCCTCCACTTCGGCAGGGGTGAGACCCTCGGCCTTTTTCTTGCGCGCCAATTCGTTAATGCGATCGATTTTAGACTGTTCCATAGATATTTCTCCTTTTTACAGACGGCCTGACCTTCCCATCGAGGGGAAAGTTGATGGGGTTGTACGCTCCTATTATTCTGCGCTGTCGGTGCCGTCGATGAGAGGGGCGGCCTCGGTATCCGGCAGGGCGGTGACCTGCGCCAAGCGGCGCTGAATCTGACGGGTGCGCACGCCCACCAGCTTGTCCAGCTCGTCCCCTGCCTGCTCCAAACGCTGCTGGGCGGCCTCGATGACGGCGCCGAATTTATCGAACTCCGTCTTGACGGCGCCCAAAAGATTCCACACCTCACCCGACCGCTTCTGAATGGCCAGGGTGCGAAAGCCCATCTGCAGGCTGTTGAGCAGTGCCGCCATGGTGGTGGGGCCTGCAATGTTGACGTGATAGTCCTTTTGCAGAGTTTCAATCATACCACGGCGCACCACCTCGGCGTAGAGACCCTCGATGGGCAGGAACATAATGGCAAAATCGGTGGTGTGGGGCGGTGCCACGTACTTATCCCGAATGTCGCGGGCAAAGGACTTGATACGCTGCTCCAGCAGGGTGCCTGCCGCCTTGACAGCGTCGGGGTCGGCGGTATCATAGGCGTCCAAAAGTTGGGAATAGGCGTCCACGGGGAATTTAGCGTCGATGGGCAGCCACACGGTGTCCTCGTCGGCGCCGGGCAGTTTCACCGCAAACTCCACGAAATGAGAGGTGTTGGGACGGGTCTTGACGTTAGACGCATACTGCTCAGGGGCTAAAATCTGCTCCAAAACAGCGCCCAACTGCACCTCGCCGAGGATACCACGGGTTTTCACGTTGGACAGCACCTTGCGCAGGTCGCCCACGCCGCTGGCCAGGGTGCGCATTTCGCCCAAGCCTGCGTACACCTGCTCCAGTCGCTCGTTGACCAGTTGGAAGGACTGGGTGATACGGTCGTTGAGGGTCTTTTGCAGTTTTTCGTCCACCGTCTGGCGCATTTGCTCCAACTGACGGCTGTTTTCCTCGCGGATACCGCTCAATTGGGTCACCATGGCACGGCGAATGGACTCTAAATTCTCATTGACGGCGGTGTTGGCGGCGGTCTGTGCGGTGAGCAAAACCTGGCTCATGTGCTGTACCGCCTGCTGGATAGCCTCGTTGCTCTCGCGGCGGCTCTGGCGCACCTCGTCACGCAAATCCTTTTGCAGACGGTCCAGTTTTTCCTGCACAGCCCCGTCCTCTTTGCGCGCGGAGAGTTTCACCAGCACCGCAATCAGCAGACCAATCAGCACCAACAGCAGGCCGACGATGATATAGGTCATTGTGATGATGTATTCAGACATTTTCTATATCCTCTCTCGAACACTTCATATATTCGTCTTCCGTAACCTCTGACGAAATCGTGGCGGTTACTCAAATGGTATCGTCATCGTCGTCATCGTGCTTCTGCACCTGACGATGGAAACGGCGCATTTCACTCTCGGTATACTGGCGAGGGAGGGTACGGGCAGGGGTTTCCTCGGCGACAGGGACGGTGTCGGAGAAAATGGGCTCCTCCTCGGCGGCAGGAACGGCCTCCTCGCCCTCGGCAGGCACCGCGGCGGCAGGCTCCTCCACGTCCAGATTCAGGTCCAGACGGGCCTGCTTGTCCGCATCGGGATTGGCCTCGTAGTAGGGGTCGATAATCAGCTTCTTAATCGCAGGGAAAATGCTGTACTGAATGAGGAAAGAGCGGAAAGCAGGCACCACAGACACGCACAGCAGGAACACCGCGGACAGAATCAGATAGTTAAACTGGGTATTGGCGGTGACCAACACGGCACCCGCCAACACGCCGTAAACGGCAATCAGGATGGCGGAAATCAGCAGATTCACCTTCATATTCGCACCGGCGAAGAGGAAGGCATTTTTGTAAATCTGCTTTTTCTTCAGCTTAAAAGTAATCAGCAGGAAGGGAATGTAATATTTCATCCACGTGAAGGTGACGTAACCCGCCAAAGAAAGCACCAGCACGATCGTCTCCATCGCCGTCAGATCCCGAGCGGCAGGCAACTGCTCTGCCGTCCAGCCGAAGAAAAGATACAGGCCGGGAATCATCACGGGAATCAGCGCCACCAGATTATAGATGAGGATGGCGGTGACAATCAGGTTGATGATACCAATCACCAGGCTGTCGCGGCGATTCTTCTTGATGGATTCGAAAAAATCCTCTTTTAAGAAGGCGTGCTTCTCACGGCTGTAACTGCGGGTGATACGGGTCAGACCCGCCTCTGCCCAGCCGTGGGTAACCACCGGCAGGGATACCAGCGAATACAGCAGACCGGCCAACGCCAAACTCCAAAATTTGCGGCCGTAAATCTCCATAAAAGCGAAGAAAGGACGCTTCTTAGGTGCGTTCTTGGACACACCGGGACCTTCTTTTGCGTAGTTAAACAATCCGAACAAACCTGCCACGGGAATACTCTCCTTTTATTTTGAAATCACGACAGTAACAAACGGCGCAACAGCACCTCAATCAGCGCCACTATTATCGCAACGCCGAAAAACAACAAAAATCGCAGGCCGTACAACCGAAACCGCTCCAATAGACCCTCGCCCTCAATCGGGGAGAGGAGACGGCGGCTGAGGCAGGCCGACAACTGCACGCTCTCAGCACAGGCGGCAATCAACACCACGCCGCTGAGCAGGCCGATAGGCATCACCACGGTGGCGACCACCGCCACGCCGCTCATACCCATACGGTAGTAATAGGCTTCAGTGAGACCCAATCCCACGCCGTGGAACAGGGGCACCAGCAAAATAAACGGAATGCCGCAGGCCCACAGGCCCAACAAAAACAGCACCCCTAACAACACCACGGTAGAAAAGCAGGCCTCGCCCCATCCACGTAGCCAACCCAGCGCACCATCACCCACAGGTGAGAGTTCCGTCAGGGCGGCAGGCAACCGGTCGGCGGCGGTAAGATAGGCGCCTACGCCTACCGCCACGCCCACCAAAAACAGCGCCACGAAAGGAAACAGGCGGCGGTTATCGGTGACGAAATGCTGCATTTCACGCCGTTGGCGCATGGTTGTCCGTTTCATAAAAATCCCTCCCCCACATTCTATGCGGCGGGGGAACGAAAAAGAACAAACAGCGGAGCAAGCCAAAGCCTGCTCCGCCGTATCGGTGCATTACGGATGGCGTCGGTTGACGCCTAAGACGCCGCCGGCGGCAGAGCACACCGTCAGCACCGCCCACTCTAAGACGACATAGCCCCAGGTCGGTCCCCTTCCGTCGGCAATGCCGACAATCAGCAACAGGAGCGCCAACAGAACACCGCACAGGCCACCTGTCAGCAATCCCTTTTCCCCACTGCACAGGCCGGCGGCGATACCGCCTGCCAGACCGCCCAGTCCCAGCGCCACCAGCGCCATTGGCGTCACGGCAGTGGTGGGCAAAGCCAGTTTATACAGCAGCAGAGCGCAGAGCATGAGCAGCAGCGTGGTACACACCACACCGACGCACACACCCACAAACAAAGGGCGCAACCACGAAGACAGACGGGTGGGAATGCGATGGCGAGCGGACATAGGGCGTTTCCTCCTCAAGCAGATGGTGGGACGGCAAGCCGTCCCTAACCTCTATGCCGCAAGGAAGAAAGTTATGCCAAGAAATTAGATATCGTCGTCGTCATCATCGTCGTCGTCATCGATGGGATCCTCGTGCTTGGTGTGCACGGTGCCGATGGCGGCCTTCTCAAACACGATCTTGGTGCGATCGCCGGAAGTCTCGATGGTGATGGTGTCGTCCTTAATGGAGACCACACGACCCTTGATACCACCGATGGTGGTCAGCTCGTCGCCCACACGCAGGTTGGCACGCATTTTGGCCTCTTCCTTCTGCTTCTTCTGCTGAGGACGAATCATCAAGAAATACATCAGCACGATGAGCAGGATGGGCATAGCCAAAGGCATCAAACTGGTCAGCCAGTTGCCCTCGGTGGCGGTGGCGGCGGTATCGGTAGCAGCCTCGCCCGCCAAACGGATCAAAGACAGAATGTTCATAGGGGAATACCTCCAATAAAATATTTATTCCATTATAAGGGAATATGCGGCAAAGTGCAAGCCTTTATTCCTGTATTTACAAAATATTTAAATGCGCACGTCCAGGAAATTGGTGTATTTTTGATAGAACTCCTCGAAAGTGCCGTTATCCAGCGCCTCGCGAATGCGCTCCATCAGGCGGTTGTAGAAATAGAGATTGTGCTGTACCGTCAGGCGCATACCCAGCATTTCATTCGCCTTCAGCAGATGGCGGACGTAGGCACGGGAGTAGCGGCGGCAGGTGGGACAATCGCACTCTTCGTCAATGGGACGAGGGTCGTCGGCATACTTATTATTGATGAGGTTGCGGTGGCCCTGCCACGTAAAGACATGGCCGTGACGGGCATTGCGGCTGGGCATCACGCAGTCGAAGAGGTCCACGCCACGGTGCACTGCCTCCAGGATATTCTCCGGCGTGCCCACGCCCATTAGATAGCGAATCTTATCCTTCGGCATGTGGGGCTCCACCACGTCGATGACACGGTACATCTCCTCGGTGGGCTCGCCCACCGCCAGACCGCCGATGGCGTAGCCGTCCAAACCCAGCTCAGCAATCTCCTGCATATGCTCCACACGCAGGTCGTCAAACGTACAGCCCTGATTGATGCCAAACAGCATTTGCTGAGGGTTGATGGTGTCGGGCAGGCTGTTGAGGCGCGCCATCTCCGCCTGACAACGCTTGAGCCAGCGGACGGTGCGCGCGCAAGAATCCTTGGCGTAGCGGTAGGTGGCAGGGTTGGCCACACACTCGTCAAATGCCATGGCGATGGTGGAGCCGAGGTTGGACTGAATCTGCATACTCTCCTCGGGACCCATAAAAATCTTCTTGCCGTCTACGTGGGAGCGGAAATGGACGCCCTCCTCCTTGATTTTACGCAGGGTGGAGAGGGAAAACACCTGAAATCCGCCGCTGTCCGTCAGGATGGGGCCGTCCCAACCCGTAAACTTGTGCAGGCCGCCCATACGGCGCACCAAATCGTCGCCGGGACGCACGTGCAGGTGGTAGGTGTTGCACAGCATCACCTGACAGCGCAAATCTTCACGCAGGTCAAAGGCGGAGATACCGCCCTTGATGGCGGCGGAGGTGGCCACGTTCATAAAGGCAGGGGTCTGCACCGTGCCGTGGGGCGTGACAAACTCGCCACGACGGGCCTTACCCTCGGTTTTGATAATTTTCATAGTTTGCTCCTTTGGATAATGAGGAATGAGTAATGAGTAATGAGGAATTAAGGAGTCGGCTTTGCCGACGATTTATATTCGTGCCGAAGGCACTCCTTCATTTCTCATTTCTCATTTCTAATTGCTAATTATTTACAGTATCGCCATGGCGTCGCCGAAGGAGAAGAAGCGGTAGCGCTCCTCTACGGCGTGGGCGTAGGCGTGCATAGTGTGGTCGTGGCCTGCCAGCGCAGACACCAACATAATCAGGGTGCTTTCGGGCAGGTGGAAATTGGTGATGAGGCCGTCCAACACCTGAAACTCATAGCCGGGATAAATGAAAATCTCCGTCCAGCCATCGGCAGGTTCGACCCGACCGTCGGTGAGACCCACGCTCTCCAGCGTGCGGCAGCTGGTGGTGCCCACCGCAATCACACGACCGCCCCGCGCACGGGTGCGGTTGATGACGTCGGCAGTTTCTTGCGGCAGGGCGTAGTGCTCGGAGTGCATTTTGTGATTCTCCACCTCGTCCTCCTTGACGGGACGGAAAGTGCCCAGACCCACGTGAAGGGTGACGAAGGCCACCTCAACCCCCATCTGACGAATCTCCTCCAACAATTCAGGAGTGAAATGCAGGCCGGCGGTGGGGGCGGCGGCGGAGCCCAGCTCACGGGAATAGACGGTCTGATACCGCTCGCCGTCCTCCAGCCGCTTCTTGATATAGGGCGGCAGGGGCATCTGGCCGATACGGTCCAGCGTCTCGTAGAAATTGCCCTCGTAGGAGAATTTTACCAGACGATTGCCGTCCTCCAGCACCTCCAAAATCTTGGCGGTGAGGATACCGCCGCCGAAGGAAATGGTGTTGCCGGGCTTGGCGCGGCGGCCGGGGCCGGCCAGCACCTCCCAGGTGTCGTTGCCGTGAGGGGTGAGCAACAGCAATTCCACGTGGGCGCCGGTGCCCATACGCTCGCCGATGAGACGGGCGGGCAACACACGGCTGTCGTTGAGAATCAGGCAATCGCCGGGGCGCAACAAGCTCTTAATATCCCGAAAGGTGCCGTCGGTGAGAGCGCCCGTCTCCTTGTCCATCACCAGCAGGCGGCTGGCGTCACGAGGCTCCATAGGCTCTTGGGCAATCAATTCTTCGGGCAGGTTATAGAAAAAATCACTTTTCAGCATAGAGAAAATCTCGACTTTCTTTTGGAAATAGGGCGTGTTTCATTGACATCAGCCCTTTAGGGTGCTAAAATATATGGCGAATAGGCATTTTTTGAGGTATGCCATCGTTATTCGTTACATTATATAATAAGTGTAACGGATTTTCAACGGTTTTTTGAAAAAAGGAGTCGATAACAATGAGTAAGAAGTACAACGTGGGTATCGTCGGCTGCACCGGTATGGTGGGTCAGCGCTTTATGACCCTGCTGGACGGTCACCCCTGGTTTAACGTCACCTGCCTGGCGGCCTCCCCTCGCTCCGCAGGTAAGACCTACACCGAGGCGGTGGGCAACCGCTGGGCTATGGATATCCCCATGCCCGAAAGCATGAAGGATATGCTGGTGCTGGACGCCTCCGACGTAGAGGCCGTGGCCTCTCAGGTGGATTTCATCTTCTGTGCCGTGGATATGCCCAAGGCGGAGATTCGCGCGTTGGAGGAGGCCTATGCCAAGGCGGAGTGCCCCGTGGTGTCCAACAACTCCGCTCACCGCGGCACCCCCGACGTGCCCATGATCATCCCCGAGCTCAACTGGCAGCACGAGGAGATCATCCACGCCCAGCGTAAACGCCTCGGCACCAAGCGCGGCTTCGTGGCGGTCAAGTCCAACTGCTCTCTGCAGAGCTACGTCCCCGCCCTGTTCCCTCTGGATCGGTTCGGCGTCAAGGACGTGCTGGTCACCACCTATCAGGCCATCAGCGGCGCCGGCAAGACCTTTGAGCGCTGGCCCGAGATGGTGGATAACGTCATCCCCTACATCGGCGGCGAGGAGGAAAAATCCGAGCTGGAGCCTCTGAAAATTTGGGGCAAGATGGAGAACGGCGAGATTGTCAACGCCACCTCCCCTGCCTTCACCGCCCAGTGCCTGCGTGTGCCCGTCACCAACGGTCACTTCGCCGCTGTGTTCGTCCGCTTTGAGAACAAGCCCAGCAAAGAGGAAATTATCGCCATCTGGAACAATTTCCGTGGCCGTCCCCAGGAGCTGGAGCTGCCCTCCGCCCCCAAGCAGTTCCTCAAGTATTACGAGGAGGACAATATGCCCCAGACCAAGCTGTGCCGTGACCTCGAGGGTGGCATGACCGTGTCTCTGGGCCGCCTGCGCGAGGACAGCCAGTACGATTACAAGTTTGTCGGTCTGTCCCACAACACTCTGCGCGGTGCCGCCGGCGGCGCCGTCCTGCTGGCGGAGCTGCTCTGCGCCGACGGCTATATGGATTGATTGTAAACGAAAGTAACGCGCCAACCTTATCAGCCTTCCTCTCGAGGTCGATTTCCCCCGATAGCGGGGGAAACACCTTTACACAAGGGAGGCACGCCGCCTACGGCGGCTACACCTCATCAGTCAGCCTAACGGCTGACAGCTTCCCCTCAAGGGGAAGCCTATTTCTGCATACTCCCATTTTAATGGAAAGGTGGTTTTCCCATGAGTAAACCCATTCTGTTTACCGGCTCCGGTGTGGCACTGGTCACACCCATGCACCCCGATGGAAGTATCAACTATGGCAAAATCGAAGAACTGGTGGATTGGCACGTAGCAAACGGCACCGACGCCCTCATCATCTGCGGCACCACCGGCGAGGCTCCCACCCTCAAGATGGAGGAGCATCTGGAAGCCATCCGCGTGGCGGTGGTGCGTGCCGACGGCCGCATTCCCGTCATTGCAGGCACCGGCTCCAACGACACCCACCACTGCATCCAGTCCTGCCGCTCCGCCAAGGAGATTGGTGCCGACGGCCTGCTGCTGGTGACGCCCTATTACAACAAAACCTCCCAGCGGGGCTTAATCGCCCACTACGAGGCGGTGGCCGCCGCCACCGACCTGCCGCTGATCCTCTATAACGTGCCCTCCCGCACGGGTCTGGATATCAAGCCCGACACGGCGGCGAAACTCTACCGTGAGGTGGACACGGTGGTGGGCCTCAAGCAGGCCAATCCCGATTTGGCGGCGACGGGCTACCTTGCCTCCATCAGCGAGATTCCCATCTATTCCGGCAACGACGACCTCACCGTCCCCGTGATGGCGCTGGGCGGCTTGGGCGTGATTACGGTGCTGGGCAACGTGGCGCCTGCCATCACCCACGACATCTGTCAGTTGTGGCTGGAGGGTCACACCGACCAGAGCCGTGACCTCTTCCTACAATGGATGGATCTGGCGCAGGGGCTTTTCACCGACGTCAACCCCGTCCCCGTCAAAGAGGCGATGAACCTCATGGGTATGGACGTGGGCGCGTGCCGCCTGCCCCTCTACCCCATGGAGGAAGGCGCAAAGGAGAAACTGGCGCAGTTGCTCCGTCGCCACGGATTACTGAATAAGTAAAGGAGATACATCCCATGAAACTGATTCTCAACGGCGCTCTCGGCCGTATGGGTCGCGCCGTCGCGGCGCTGGCCGCCGACCGTGGCCACGAGATTGTGGCCGGCGTGGACGTGGCTGTGGGAGAGGCGACTTTCCCCGTCTATACCGACTGGGCGGACTGCCCTGCCGCCGACGCGGTGATTGATTTTTCCAATCCTGCGGCGTTGGAGGCGGAGCTTAACTACGTCACCGCCCACAATCTGCCGCTGGTGCTGTGCACCACGGGACTGAGCGACCACCAGTTGGCCGCCGTGAATAAGGCCGCCGAGGTTGTGCCGATTTTCTTCAGCAGCAATATGAGTTTGGGCGTGGCGGTGCTGTCCGCCCTGACCAAAAAGGCGGCCGCCGTGCTGGGCGACACCTTTGATATCGAAATCGTGGAGATGCACCACAACCAGAAGCTGGACGCCCCTTCGGGCACGGCGCTGATGTTGGCGGACGCCGCCAAGGCGGGCCTCTCCTACGAGCCGGAGTACACCTACGACCGTCACAGCCGCCGTCAAAAGCGGGATAAGAAAGAGATTGGTATCGCCTCTCTCCGCGGCGGCACGGTGGTAGGCGAGCACAGCGTGTATTTTGCCGGCGAGCAGGAGGTTATCACCCTCTCCCACTCCGCCGGCAGCCGCAGCGTCTTTGCCGGCGGTGCGCTAACCGCCGCCGCCTTTATCGTGGGCAAAGTGGCCGGTATGTACTCCATGGAGGACATCCTCAATCGGTAAACAAAAGGAGCCTGACCGATCGGTCAGGCTCTTTTTTTGTTGCGTTATTGTTCCGCCAGCACGTCCTTGCGTCCACGGGCAGAGGTCTTGCCCTCGGGGCGGATTTCGCCGGCCTTCTGCAGGGCAATCTTGGTCAGCAGAGGACCGACCAACTCGTAAACCAGCACGGAGAAAAGGGTGATATTGGCCACAATCTCGCCCTCGGCACCCAAACCGCGCGCCTTGATGGCCATACCCAGAGCCACACCTGCCTGCGGCAGCAGGGTGATACCCAAATATTTCACGATGTGGTCGTCGCACTTCATCGCCTGCGCCGACAGACGGGCGCCGAAATACTTACCGCAGGAGCGGAAGAGGATGTACACCACACCCACGAACACCACGCCCAACTGGGTGAATACCGACAATTCCAGCTCGGCGCCGCTGATGACGAAAAACAGCACCAAAAGCGGCGTGCTCCATCGCTCCACACGCTCCATCAGCTCTTCGGAGAAATCGCAGAAGTTGCAGAAGATGGTGCCCAACATCATACACACCAGCAGCGAGGAGAAGGCCACGTGAACACCGCCGACAGTAAACTCAATCATGGACAGCGCCACGGTGAGCAGCACGAAGGAGACGGACATGGCCATGCGCTTGCTGCGGGAGTGGAAGAAGCGCTCGAAAAAGGTGAACAGGAAGCCCATCACGGCGCCCAGCACCAAGGAAAGCACCACCTCGAGGACAGGCTCCAGCACCACGCTGAGCAGGTCCACCTCGCCGTGAATCAGCGCCTTTGCCACGCCGAAGGAGACGGCAAACAACACCAAACCCACGGCGTCGTCCAACGCCACGATGGGCAGCAGGATATCGGTGAGAGGGCCCTTCGCCTTATACTGGCGCACCACCATCAGGGTGGCGGCAGGGGCGGTGGCGGAGGCCACGGCGCCCAGCACGATGGCGGCAGGCAGAGGCAACACGTCGGGCATCAGGAAGTGCAGACCGATGAGGGCGGCGTCCACCAACAGGGTGGCGAATACCGCCTGCACGATACCGATGACGGTGGCCTGACGACCCGTCTTTTTCAACGTAGCCAGACGGAACTCGTTGCCGATGGCAAAGGCGATGAAGCCCAGCGCCACGTCGGACAGCAGGCTGTAGGTCTCGATATCCTCCATATCCGAGAAACCGAGATGGATGCCTGCGTTGGAGAGAAACACGTGACCCAGCAGGTAAGGGCCGACCAAAATACCGGCCACCAAATAGGCGGTGACGGCAGGCAGTTTCACCATCTTCGCCAGACGGGACAACATTAGACCCACGAACAACGCCACGGACAAACTCAGCAATGCTTGCATAGGAAAACCTTCTTTCAAAGGAAAATCTCGAAACGATTTGCATTATACTCCTATGCAGAGAGAAATACAACCGCAAAAATTCACCAACTCGGCGGCGGAAAACCGCTTTTTTTCGTCATTTTGGCGAATGTCCACGCCTCTACGGCACGCAACGAGGTTGGATAAGCCTTGTAAGAACAACCATCGGTCGTCCGTTTGTCATCGCCTGCGGCGATGCGGGACATCGAGGGCGTAGCGAAGCGGCGCGAGCGGCGATAAAAACGGCGGCGGCGTTGGTCATTTTCCACAACCCCTCCGCCTGCTTTTGTGCATTGTTACAAAGGTGAAAAAGTACGAAAAACGGTCTTGACAGCCGATTGTCTACAATGATAGACTTAATGTGTAAAAACCACCGCCAACGGCAGCAAAAGGGAGGAGATTTTGTATGAAAAAATGGATGTCTTTGGGTTTGTGCGTGCTATTGCTCCTATCCTTGACCGCCTGCGACAAGCAAGAGGTGGCGGAGGACGCCGACTATCGGTACGGCATGGAGCAGTTGGAACTGGGCAATCTTGCCAAAGCCTATGGCTATTTCAAATCCTCCGCCGACCCCAAGGCGGCGGAAATGCTGGAAAAATTCATCTTTGTCCCCACCACCGTCACCTGCGAGGACTCCAAAGGCGCCGACTATATCACCACCTATACCTACGACGAACGGGGCAACCTACTGGGAAACGTATCGCTGGGCAAATACAACTGGAACAGCGACAAGGACACCGGCCACCGCTACACCTACGATGAGGCCAATCGACAACTGAGCCACGCCTACTGGGATGGCGATGGTTTCATTTCTAAAACCTTCACCTTCTACGATGAGGCAGGCAACGAGACTCTCTATATGTCCTACGAGAAGGGTGACCTAACCCTGTGCACCAAATCCACCTATGACGAACGGGGCAATCGACTCACCGAAAAACATTACACCGAGTATGAGCAGGGTATTAGTTACTCCGCCGTCCATACCTATGACGACCAAGATCGCCTGCTCACCTCCGAGATCACCAACGAAAAGGGCAACTACGTGCACCACTACACCTACGCAGAGGACGGCTCGTATCAATATACGATTGTTCGTGCCATAGAGGTAGAGGACGCCATGGTTCCCGTTACCCACACCACCTACTACGACAAAGAGGATCGTCTGTTGGGATACCAGGAGACGGCGGAGGACGGCACCGTCTACGAAAAGTCGGAGACCCGCTACGGCGCAGACGGCCGAGTCATCTACGACTATTCGCTGTACGCTTGGCCCGGTCTCACCAGAATCGAAACGATTATGGAGGACACCCTCAACGAGAAGGGGGAAACCATCCTCACGCAGCGCACCGAGAACGGCGAGGTAGTATCGGCCACCGAGTACGCCTATGACGAGCGAGGCAATATGGTGTCTATGCGCAGCTCCAATTTTAGAACAATGACGCGCACCTACGACGAGCAGAATCGCATTCTCACCAGCCGAGAGACTTGGGACGGAGGTTGGGAGAACACCGCCTACACCTACGACGAGGCGGGCAACCGCATCAAGAAAGAGTGGGAAAGTTCCGTAAGCGCCGGCACGGTGGAATACACCTACGATGACTGGGGCAACCCCCTGTCCGCTTTCCGCTGTCATACCGACGAGAGTTTTGTCAGCCGTAAGACCGCCAAGTGGGAATTGCGCTATTACCCCGACGGCATGGATAACACCATTCGCTTTGTTATCAACGAAGCCAACGACGTGGGATATTAAAGAAACCAAAACCACCGCAAACAGCGGAAAAAGGGAGGAAATTATATATGAAAAAATGGGTGTCTTTGGGTTTGTGCGTGCTATTGCTCCTATCCCTGACCGCCTGCGACGGTGAGCTTGCTTGTGATCCTTTGCCCTTGCCTGAGGACGAGTACTACCACTACGGTATGGAGCAGTTGGAACTGGGCAACCTGACCGAAGCCTACGCATTGCTCAAAAAAGTCACCGACCCCAAGGCGGCGGAAACGCTGGAAAAATTCGTCTTTGTCCCCACCACCGTCACCCGTAAAAATTCCAACGGTCGCGACCTGGTCCACACCTTCACCTACAATGAGCAGGGCAACCTGCTGTCCGCCGTGGACAAGGGTGACTATTCCTGGACCATGGAGACGGACAGCGCCGTCACCTATACCTACGACGAGATGGGCCATCTGCTGTCCCAAGAATCCCGTTATGAGAATGAGGTGTATCGCAACGTCTACACCTACGACGAAAAGGGCAACGAGCTGACCTACGCCTATTACAACGTGCACGGCGATCTTCAAAACGGTTACACCAACACCTATGACGAGCGAGGCCGTCTGGCGAAGGCGGAGCACTACGATCGCCTTGACGCGGCGGAGAAATATACCGAGGAGTTCACCTACGACAACCAGGATCGTGTCCTCACCTGTACCATCACCCGCGCGGATAGAGAGCCGACCGTTCACACCTACGTCTATGCGGAGGACGGCTCCTATCACCAGTCTTATAGCAGCGGCGCTTTCACGTACACCTACTGGTATAACAAAGAAGGTCGCACGGTCAAGCACGAAGTGGTGAATAAGGACACCAACGAGGTGAAGGAGTATTCGGAAACCCGCTACGACGAGATGGGACGTGAAGTCTACTGCCGCGAGGTCTACTATGACGACGAAAGCGTGAAAACCACCACCTACAACGAGCAGGGGGCGGAACTCACCTCCCAAACCTTACACGACGGCGAGTTGTACAGTATGACCACCTCCACCTACGATGAAAAAGGTAACAAGCTGACCTACGAGTATTTCTACGGCGACAGCGCTTGGGGATACGTCACCTATACCTACGACGAGCAAAACCGCCTGCTGACCAAAAAGTCCATGAGCAACACCGGATGGTATCAGAACGCCTACACCTATGACGAAGCAGGCTACTGCATCAAAGTGGAGCAGGATGGAGCAAACGCAGATTACGTCTGCGAAACCACCCGTGACGCCTATGGCAATATCCTCACCTACGAATATACGAAGGAGGATTCCGACGGAGGATTATACGTAGAGCAAAACACCGCCCAATGGGTGCTACAATACTACCCCGACGGCACACCCGACGAGTTGGAGCAGGCTCTTATATCCGCGGAAACGTGGTTTCAGAACGCACAGGAATAATGAAAAACCGACCCGATGATTCGGGTCGGTTTTTTGTTGGTTATTCCACTACGCTCACCAATTCGTCTATCTTCTTGCGCTTTTTCTCTCTGGGGGTGTCGGCGGCATAGCCGAGGGTGACCACCAACCGCACGGGGCGGCTGAGGCCGCAGAGGGAGCGGATTTTTTCATCGTCCAGCCAGCCGAGAATGCAGGTGCCCAGCCCCTGTGCCGCCGCTTCGGCGGTGAGATAGGCCGCCGCAATGCCGATGTCGATGGAGCGGTAGTCGTTTCCCTTGACCTTGGCGCCCAAGGCGGCGGTTTTCACGTACGCCTCCTCCGAAATGACGATGAGAACGGGCGCTTCGGCGGCAAACTTGTTCATCCCCATACCCATGGTGGCCTTTGCCACCTCACGGGCGGTCTCACCGCGACAGACGGTGAGGTGATAGGGCTGTCCGTTGCAGGCGGAGGGGGCAAGGCGCACCGCCTCCAGTATGGCATCCAGTTTTTCCTGCTCTACAGGACGGTCGGGGTCGTAGCGGCGGCAGGATTGCCGCGCCCGGGCAATTTCCGTAAAATTCATAATCGCACCTCCGTTTTGTCCCATTATACCGTGTTTTCCTCCACTTAACAAGATGATTTATCTATTGACTTATTTCTTTTTTGTGCCATAATGGTATATGTAATTGTTTACCGTTATTATGCCTAAGGAGGATTTATATGCTCGATTCATTGTTAAACTGGTACAACGGCTTGACCGACCATCTATGGGGCGCTCTGCTGCTGTTTGCGGTGGGCGTGCTGCTGCTGATTAAGGGTGGCGACTGGTTTGTGGACAGCGCCGTGGGTATTGCCAAGCGTTTCCACGTGCCCGAAATCATCATCGGTGCAACGGTGGTGTCCATCGGCACAACCCTGCCCGAGGTTATGGTCTCCGTCACCGCCGCCCTCAACGGCAACGGCGCCATCGCCTACGGCAACGCCATCGGCTCCATCATCTGCAACACCTCGCTGATTGCGGCGCTGACCATCGCCATCCGCCCCGCCCCTGCGGAGCGCAAGACGCTGGTGACCCCGGTGGTGTTCTTCTTCGCATCCGCCGCCATCTATATGGTGGCCGCCTACTTCTTCGGTCGCTTCGATCGCTGGTTGGGTCTGGTGATGTTGCTCGTCTTTGCCATCTATATGATCATGACCGTTCGCAACGGCTTTAAGAATCCCGTCCAGATGGAGACCGAAGAGGAAGTCGACGAAGGCAAAGGTGGCTCGCTGATTAAGGATATCGTGGTGCTGATCATCAGCGCCGCTCTGATCGCCGTGGGTGCCGATATGCTGGAGGGCTCCTCTGTGTCTCTGGCTACCATGGCCGGTATCCCCACCGAGGTGGTGGGCGTGACCGTGGTGGCGCTGTGCACCTCTCTGCCCGAGCTGGTAACCGCCGTCACCGCACTGGCCAAGGGCCACGGCGCTCTGTCTTTGGGCAATATCATCGGTGCCAACATCTTCAATCTGGTGCTGGTGTCCGGTGCCGCCGTCACCCTCTCCCCCTTCCAAATCCCTGCCGGCAGCACCCTGTTTGGACTCAACACCTCCCAGGTGGTGGAGATCCCCCTGATGGTGGGCGTGATGGCGCTGATGACCCTGCCCACCCTGGCAAAAGGCAAGCTTCGTCGCTGGCAAGGTATCACCCTGCTGTGCATCTACGGTGCGTTCGTCACCCTGCAGGTGCTCATCGCAACGGGTGCCCTGCCGAAGTAATCGGTATACGAAAAGAGCCTGACCAAAACGGTCAGGCTCTTTTTTGTTGGTGATTATACTCTCTCGAGGATAAACTTCACGATTTCCTGCTGGACACCATCCATACCGGGCTGAGGCTCCACACCGTAGTGCATAGGCTCAAAGCCGTGACCGCCGGCGATGGAATACAGCAGGCGGGTGTTGGCGCCGGCCTCTACCAGTTTATCAAACAACTTCTCGCTGTGGCGGGGCAGGACGTGATAGTCGCTGGTGCCGGCAATCAGCAGCGTGTCGGGGGTATCGGCGCCGGCGTAAGAGATGGGGCTGACCCGACGGCGTGCCTCCTCGGTGTCGCCGCCCTCGGGGAACAAGTAGCCGTGGTTGAAGCGCATGGCGTCCTCATCGGTCAGGTCGGTGATGGGGCTCATCGGGGCGATACCTGCCACGGTATAGGGGTCGGTGTAGGAGTTTTCGTTGCGGAAATCCTCCTTGACCATACCCGTCATCAGCGCCAAATGGGCGCCGGCGGAGTGGCCGGAAATGAAAATTTTGTCGCGGTCGATGCCCCACTCATCAGCGTGGTGGGCGCAAAAGCGCAGGGCGTCCAGGCAATCCTCGATGATGTCCGCCACAAACACGCCCTCGGGGGTGACGCGATAGTCGGCGGCCACCACGGCAAAACCGGCGTCCAACAGAGCGCCGACAGACACCTTGGCGTAGTTCATCATACCCAAGCGCTCCTCCACGTACCAACCGCCGCCGGGCAGAACAAAATAGAGAGGTGCTTTGTCGTACACCGCCTTATTGGGCGGCACGAGAGTAAGTTGCAGGTCACGCTGGGGCGTCACCTTATACACATAGTCGGTCTGTCCGTCGTTCCACAGGGGATAAGTCCACTCGCTCATTGTTATTCCTCCAATTCTTTCACAATCAAATCGGTTACACTTTCGGTCACAAAGGCGGCCACCGCCTTTAAGTCCTCGCTGCCCTGCGCCATAGCGTAGCCACGGAAGGCGCTCACCATAGCGGCATCGTTGAGATTATCGCCCACGGCGATGATATCCGCCTCTGCCACGCCGAAACGGGCGGCCAAGCGGCGCAGGCCTGCGGCCTTATCCACGTCGTAGGGGGCGATGTCCACGCACCACCAATTTTGCAGTGGATTTACCTTGTCGCCGTACTTTTCTCGCACCCTCTCCACCAGCGCACCGGCTTCGTCAGGGCCGGGGAGAAACACCGCCATTTTATGAAAATAGGGCAGGTCGGGCATATCCTCCACGAGATACTCGATCTCGTCTATGGTGTCCGCATTACCCACACGGATGCACACGTCGTCGTAATTGACGTAGGCGAAGGGTGCGCCCCACGCCAGCAAATCTGCCACAAAGGCGCGGGCGTCCACCCCCTCGCAACGGTAGTCAAAGAGGGGATTGCCCAAAGCGTCCACCGCCACGCCGCCGTTGCAGGAGGCGTAAAAATCGAAATTGTCCCCCAATTTCTCCTGCAATTCGGCGATGAAATCGGGGCCGCGTCCGCTGACCACGCCGAAAATATGCCCTGCGGCACGCCAGCGGCGGATGGCGGACAATTTTTCTTCGTCAATACCGCCGTGGTTGAGGGTGCCGTCGTAATCGCTGCCGATGAGTTTCATAATTACACCTCGATGATCGTACCAGTGTCGTCGTATACCGCCATGGCAGGCAGGGTGACGTACTCTACGCTGCCGCGCCGAGAGCGGTTGCCCCAGTGGTAATGGCCCTGATAAACCGCTCGGACCTTGCCGCTCTCCTCAATAATAGCGCACACCTCGTCGGCGTTAGCCAGACGATGGTCGGCGGCGGGAATGGCAGGGTCGATATTCTGATGCATAAAGAGGTAGACGTCTCCGACGCAGGCGGCCAATCTCTGCCGCAGGCCGTCGGGGTCGGGCAAGGACACGTCGTCCCAGTGAAAACTTTGCGGCTGATACCGCTCACCTCGGGAGGTGTAGTTGGTATCGAGAAAAAGTAGGTGCAGGCCATCCTCGTGGACGTCCACGGGATTGCAACCACCCAAAAGGGAGTAAAACTCACGGGCGGTAAAGACGTAGGCGTCGTGGTTGCCCATCACCACCGTAATCGGCAGGGGACAGGCCGCAAACAAGGCGGCAATCTCGCCCATATTGGCGATTTCTTGCTCCTTGGTGGTTTCGCTGTCGGTCAGGTCACCCAGACAGATGACCCGGTCGCACCCCTGTGCCTCAAAATAGCGCAAGGCGTCACGCATTTTGCCCAGAGAGAGGCTGTTGCGGCGATTGCCGCAGGTCAACTCTTGAGAAGAATAGTGCGGGTCGGAAAACAGGCCGATTTTCATAGCGTCACCACCTTGATGTTTTTTGCCATTGTAGCAGATAATCAGAAAAAAGTAAAGGGAAAACCTCCTTGAATCCCGTAAAAAGCTGTGCTATACTGAAAACACAATTCAAAAGGAGGCATCCGCTATGCAACTGCTCGATTTTCTCGCCCTCTCCCCCGTGACAGGCGATAATTCTCCCACCGTCAATGTTTTTGTGTATATCCTTTTGGGCGTGGCGCTGGTCAGCGCCATCGTCTTGGGTATGTGGAAAAGCAAAAAGTAAGAAAGAAGGAATACGGTTGAAAAAA
This sequence comes from Acutalibacteraceae bacterium, assembly GCA_045544815.1. Classification (GTDB taxonomy): domain Bacteria; phylum Bacillota; class Clostridia; order Oscillospirales; family Acutalibacteraceae; genus UBA5905. The sequence continues at coordinate 46,823 of JAZPZT010000073.1, forward strand.
CTCCCTGTCGTGAAACATTTCGGCACGGGTCTGCTGCTGGGCGCCGTGTCGGGCAGCGTCACAGGCGTCGTCATCTCGCTGTATAAATTCTGTGCAAAACACATCATCCATCTTTCGGAAGAGGGATACGCCTTTTTGCGTACCAATCCGCTGTGGCTGATTGCCGTCGCCGTGGGCCTGTTGGGTCTGGCGTACCTACTCGCCTTTATCTACCACCGTGTCACCAACCTGCGTGGCGGCGGCATCCCCACCGCCATCGGCCTGCTCCGTGGCTGGCTGCCCTTTCGCTGGGTGCGCAACGTGGTGGGCATCTTCGGCCTGTCTCTAACCACCTTTTTGGTGGGCGTACCCCTGGGCAACGAGGGTCCTTCGGTACAATTGGGTACAGCGCTGGGCAAGGGTTGCTCTGCCCTGTGGGGGCGCCGCGGCAAGGCGTGGAGCCGCTACAGCATGACCGGCGGCGCCTGCGCCGGCTTTTCCACCGCCACCGGTGCGCCCATCTCAGGCATCCTCTTCGCCGTGGAGGAGGCACACCATCGCGTGTCGCCGCTGATTCTGCTGGTGGCCACCGCCGCCGTCAGTGCGGCGCGCTTGGTCAGTGACCTGTTGGCGCCCGTGTTGGGCGTATCCAGCAACCTCTTCCCTAATCTGGAGTTGAAGCCGCTCATCGGCGTGGATTGCTGGATCCCCTTGGTGCTGGGCGGTATTTTCGGTCTGTTCGCGGTGGTGTTTCTCTCCTGCTATCGCTACATCGCCGACCTGCTGAATCACAAATTGACTAAAGTGGCGGACGTGTACAAAATCTACACCATCCTACTGCTGACCGTGGGCGTGGGTCTCGTTTCCTTCTCCTTTATATCCACGGGTCACGATTTGGTGCTGTCTCTCTTTGATGGCGAGACGGTGTGGATGTTGCTGCTTCTCTTATTGGTGCGCACGGTGCTCACCATGGGTGCCAACGCCACCAATATCACGGGCGGTATCTTCTTGCCGATTCTGGCTATCGGCGCCACCTTGTCCGCTCTCTTTGGCAAGTGCGTGGTGGCGCTGGGCGTGGACGCCGCCCTCTATCCCACCATTTTGGTGCTGGGTATCACCGCTTGCATCGCCGGTGTGATGAAAATGCCGCTGACCGCCATAGCCTTTGCCGTAGAGGCGCTGTCGGGGCATCAGATTATGCTTCCCATCCTGCTGGTGACGGCGGTATCCTACGGCATGGCAGAATTATTCGGCGCCGTGTCCATTAACGACCACGTGTTGGACAACCGTATGAATCAGATACGCAAGGGCCACATCCGCACCACGGCGGAAGCCACTGTGGTGGTGCAGCCGAATTCCTTCGCCGAAGGCAAGGAAATCCGTGACATCCTCTGGCCCGACGGCCTGTTCGTGCTGTCGGTGGATAAAAGCCGTGCCTTAGGCGGAAAAACCCTCTATGCAGGCGACCGCCTGCAGGTGCGCTATTCCACCTTCCACGAGGAGTACCTGCATAAAGAATTAGCCGATATCGTGGGCGCACAGCAAGAGGAGCACCTACGTCAGGAGGCGGCTGTCGCCCCAGGCGCACAACAAGAATAAACAGCGAGCCGCCGAGGACACCTCGGCGGCTCTTTTCTTATTACATTTTATATAAAAAATAAAAACGCCTATTGACTTTACTTTTGTAAAGTGCTAAAATGATAAAACATTACAGTGTGAAAGGAGCGCTATCTATGGCCCCGTTTAATACGCCTTCCATCGACCGTCTGTTTGCGGCAATTCTGCAACTGCAGGATATGGAGGAATGCCACAAGTTTTTTGAAGACATTTGCACCATCAAAGAGGTGCAGGATATGGCACAGCGCTTGGACGCCGCCTTCCTGCTGGACGAGGGTGCAGGCTATCAGCAAATCGGCGAACAGGTGGGCATCTCCACCGCCACCATCAGCCGCGTCAGTCGTTGCCTCAACTACGGTGCCGGTGGCTATCGTATGGTCATCGACCGCATGAAGGAGGAAGAAGCATGAGCGAATTCGGATGCACTCTGCGCCATGAGGAAAAAGCGGTTTTCGCCCTGCGTGCGCTATACGAGGGATACGGCTATGCGCCCTATAAAATGAGTAAATTTGAGGAATACGACCTCTACGTGCGTAATAAAGAGTTTCTCATCTCCGACGGTGTCATCACCTTTACCGACACCGACGGCAAGCTGATGGGGCTCAAGCCCGACGTGACCCTCTCCATCATCAAAAACAGCCGTGACGAGGCCGGTTGCGTACAAAAAGTTTACTATAACGAAAACGTCTACCGTGTATCCGAGGACGCCCACTGCTTTAAAGAAATCCTGCAGGCAGGTTTGGAGTGTATGGGCGACATCGACGACGGTTGCGTGTACGAGGTGCTGCGCCTCGCCGCCGAGAGCCTGCGGCGTATCGCACCTCAGGCGGTGCTGGACGTGTCCCATCTGGGTGTGATAGATTCCCTTCTGGAGGGTGTCGCCGCCGAGGGACGGCGTGCCATCTGCCACTGCATGGGCGAGAAAAACGCCCACGAATTGGCGCAGGTCTGCGTCACCTACGGTGTGGCGGAGGATACCGCCGCCAAGCTGCTGAAACTGGTGAATCTGTACGGCACACCCGACAAGGTTCTGCTTTCGCTGACGGCGCTCATCGGCGAAACGCCGGCAATCGACACCTTGAGAAAATTGGCCACCGCCCTCATCGAGGGTGGCTACGGCGATCTGTTGCGTATCGACTTTTCGGTGGTTGACGAGGGCAGCTACTATAATGGTATCGTCTTCCGTGGTTTTGCCGCAGGCGTGCCCGACAGCGTGCTGTCCGGCGGCCAGTACGACCGCCTAATGCGGCAGATGGGCCGCCGTGGCGGTGCCGTCGGCTTTGCGGTATATCTGGACCGTTTGGGGAGAATGCCCGAGGCGGCGAGAGAGTACGACGTGGACACCCTCATTCTCTACGACGAGGGCTGTAACCTGACGGCGCTGTATGCCGCCGCCGACAGCCTGCGCAAAGAGGGCAGCGTGATGTTGCAAAAGGAAATCCCTGCCAAGCTGACCTACCGTCAGGTGTATCGCTTTGTGAAAGGAGAGCTGATTCTCCCATGAAAGAAATGCTGAATATCGCCCTGCCGAAAGGCAGACTGGGCGAAAAGGTATACGCCATGTTTAAGGCGGCAGGGTTCCCCTGCCCCTCCATCGAGGAGCAAAACCGCAAACTCATCTTCGAAAACGAAGAAGTGGGTGTCCGCTACTTTTGGGTAAAGCCCTCCGACGTGGCCATCTACGTGGAGCGTGGCGCCGCCGACATCGGCGTGGCAGGCAAGGATATCCTGCTGGAATACCGCCCCCGTGTGTACGAACTCTTGGATCTGGATATCGGCAAATGCCGTATGGCGGTGGCCGCACCGAAAGGGTTTCGTGACGACCCCACACGCACCCTGCGTGTGGCGACCAAATTCTCCCGTATCGCCCGCGACTATTACGCCGCACAGGGGCGTGACATCGACATCATCCACCTAAACGGCTCCATCGAGATTGCCCCGATTTTGGGGCTGTCCGACGTCATCGTAGACATCGTGGAGACGGGCACGACCCTGAAAGAAAACGATTTGGAGGTGTGCGAGACCATCGTGCCCATCAGCGCACGACTGATTGCCAACACCTCTTCCTTTAAATTTAAGAACGAGGCCATTGAACGGTTACTCAGTCAAATGGAGGGATAACCCATGATTCAGATTCTCAAATACGGCGAGGTGCCCAGCGAAGAAATCTTCGCCCGTGTCGTCCCCACGGTGGACGTGGCGGGCATCGTGGCGGACATCATCGCCAATGTGCGCCGGCGCGGCGATGCGGCGCTGTACGAATACTGCGAAAAGTTTGACAAGGCCAAACTCACCTGCCTGCAGGTGACGGCGGAGGAAATCGCCGAGGCGAGAGCCGCCGTGGAGCCTCGTTTCATCGCCATTTTGGAGGAGGCGGCGGAGAACATTCGCCAATTCCACAGCCAGCAGGTGCGCCAGTCCTTCATCCTCAACAATCGACCCGGTATCGTCATGGGACAGAAGGTCATTCCCGTAGACAAAGCCGGTCTGTACGTCCCCGGCGGCACGGCGGCCTATCCCTCCACCGTGCTGATGGACGCCATCCCTGCGAAAATCGCAGGCGTGCCCGAGGTGGTGATGGTCACCCCTCCCGGTGCAGACGGCAAAGTCAATCCTGCCATCCTCGCCGCCGCGTCCGTGGCAGGCGTGGATAAAATCTTCAAATTGGGCGGCGCACAAGCCATCGCCGCCTTGGCCTACGGCACCGAGAGCGTGCCCAAGGTGGACAAAATCGTCGGCCCCGGCAACGCCTTCGTCGCGGAGGCAAAAAAGCAGGTGTTCGGCGTGGTATCCATCGATATGATTGCCGGCCCCAGCGAGATTTTAATCGTCGCTGACGGCAAGTCCGACCCCCGTTGCGTAGCCGCCGACCTGCTGTCTCAGGCTGAGCACGACCGTCTGGCCAGCGCCGTTTTGGTCACCGACAGCGCCGATTTGGCGCAGGCGGTGCAGGCCGAGTTGGAGGTGCAGATTCCCCTGCTCTCCCGCGCAGACATCGCCCGTGAATCCATCGACCGCAATGGCAAAATCATCGTGGCGGACACCCTGATGGCCGCCATCGAGATTGCCAACGAGCTGGCGCCCGAGCACTTAGAACTGTGCGTGGATAATCCTTTTGATTATCTGGACGCCATCCGTCACGCCGGCTCCATCTTTATGGGCCGCAACACCCCTGAGGCACTGGGCGACTATCTGGCAGGCCCCAACCACACCTTGCCCACGGGCGGCACGGCGAAATTCTCCAGCCCTCTGTCGGTGGACGATTTCGTCAAGAAAACCCAGTACAGTTACTTCACCCGTGAGGCACTGGAGGCGGTGGCTTACGACGTGGCCTTCTTCGCAGAAAAGGAAGGTCTCACCGCCCACGCCAAGAGTGCTACCATTCGATTAGAGGTCGATTCATAATGAGCCGATTTTTCAGCAAAAACTTTGCGGCGCTGACGCCCTATACCCCCGGCGAGCAACCGCAGGATAAAAAGTACGTGAAACTGAATACCAACGAAAGTCCTTTCCCTCCCTCGGCGACGGCGCAGAGGGCGGCGGCAGAGGCGGCGGCAAACCTGCAACTCTACCCCGACCCCACCTGCCGTGCCATCAGAGAGAAACTGGGTGCGCTGTACGGCCTGTCGGCGGACGAGGTGATTGTCACCAACGGCTCCGACGAGGTGCTGAACTTTGCCTTTATGGCGTTTTGCGATAGCGGCGCCATCTTCCCCGATATCACCTACGGCTTCTATCGGGTGTTTGCCGACCTCTATCGCATTCCTTGCGAGGAAATACCGCTGAAAGCGGATTTCACCATCGCCATCGAGGACTACAAAGGCCGCAAAGAAACCGTCTTTATCGCCAATCCCAATGCACCCACGGGCATTCCTCTGTCTGTGGGTGAGATCGAGGAGATCGTCTGCTCCAACCCCGACCGCGTGGTGGTGGTGGACGAGGCCTACGTGGATTTCGGCGGCGAGAGCTGTGCGCCGCTGGTGCGCAAGTACGACAACCTCTTGGTGACCGGCACCTTCTCCAAATCCCGCTCTATGGCAGGCGCGCGACTGGGCTTCGGTTTCGCCTGCCCCCAACTGATTGCGGATCTGGAAACCCTGCGGTACTCCACCAACCCCTACAATATCAACCGCCTGACTATGGCGGCAGGCCTCGGCCAGTTGGCGGACGAAGCGGAAACGCGACGCAACTGTCAGGCTGTGATGGACAACCGCGCCTACACCGCCGCCGCATTGGAAAAGATGGGCTTTTCCGTGCTGCCGTCGGCGGCCAACTTCGTCTTTGCCACCCATCCCCACATCGGCGGCAAAGAGCTGTATCTGCGGCTGAAAGAGAAGGGCATTTTGGTGCGCCACTTTGACAAACCGCGCTTAAAAGAGTATAATCGTATCACTGTGGGCAGTCGGGCGCAAATGGATGCGCTACTGACCGCCATCAAAGAGATTTTGGAGGACGATTTCCAATGAGAAAGGTTACCATCGCCCGTAAAACGGCGGAAACCGACATCAATTTAACACTCAACTTGGACGGTAAGGGCGAAGCCACCATCCAAAGCGGCTGTGGCTTCCTCGACCATATGCTCACCCTGTTTGCCAAACACGGCGGCTTTGACCTGACCCTCACCTGCGTGGGGGACACCTACGTGGACGACCACCACACGGTGGAGGACATCGGCATTTCCCTCGGCACGGCTTTTGCCCGTGCGCTGGGCGATAAAAAGGGCATCTATCGCTACGGCAGTTGCGTACTGCCCATGGACGAGGCGCTGATTCTGTCGGCGGTGGACCTGTCGGGTCGGGATTTCCTCGGCTATGACCTGCCCATCCCCGACGAGAAGGTGTGCATTGAGGAGGGACTGAGCTACGACCTCGCCATCCCCACGAAACAGGTGGGCGCTTTCGACACCGAATTGGTGCAGGAATTTTTCCTCGGCTTTGTGCGCAACGCAGGGGCAACCCTCCACGTGCGCAAAATCGCAGGCACCAACAGCCACCACATCATCGAGGGTGCGTTCAAATCCGTAGCCCGCAGTCTGCGTGACGCCGTGGCCATCGACAGCCGTTTTGCGGACGCCATTCCCTCTACGAAAGGGGTGCTACAATGATTGCCATTATTGACTACGGCGTGGGCAACCTTTTCTCGGTGCAAAGCTCCTTCGCCGCCATCGGCGCCGAGGCGGTGGTCACCTCCGACCCCGCCGTGATTCGTGCCGCCGACCGCATTTTGCTCCCCGGCGTGGGCGCCTATCGGGACGCCGCCCAAAAACTGCGTGAGAGCGGTATGGGCGACCTCGTCCGTGAGCAGGCCGCCTCGGGCAAACCCGTGATGGGTATTTGCCTGGGTATGCAACTGTTGTTTGAAAAGAGTTACGAATACGGCGAATACGAAGGACTCGGTCTGCTAAAAGGCTCTGTGCGCCCCATCCGTGACGTGGCGCCTGCCCATTACAAGGTGCCCCACATCGGCTGGAACGCCCTCAATCTCGTAAAGAGCCATCCTCTGCTGAAGTACGTGCTGGAGGGGGATTGCGTGTATTTCGTCCACTCCTACTACGCCACCGACTGCGCCGATGCGGTCATTGCCACCACCGAATACGGCGCACCCATCACCGCCGCCGTGGCGCAGGGCAACGTCTGCGGCTGTCAATTCCACCCCGAAAAAAGCGGTATGGTGGGACTTTCCATCCTCAAAGCATTTTGTGAATTGTAAGGAGCGAGTATTATGGCGAAAAAGAACAGACGATTTGTCATAAAGGCGGTTGAGAGCGGTTTTATTGCCGTAAGCACCTATGTATTGGTGGACAAACAGACCGGCGTCAACTATCTCTATGCCAGCGGCGGCTATGGCGGCGGTCTGACGGTATTGCTGGACGCTACCGGCAACCCCATCGTGACCCCTATCCTCGACGAAGAATAAGGTGATTTTATGCTACTCTTCCCTGCCATCGACCTCTACGAGGGCAAGGCAGTGCGCCTGTATAAAGGCGACTATACCCAACTGACGGTATACAACGAAAACCCTGTCGCCGTGGCAAAAGACTTTGCCGCCGCCGGGGCGAAGCACATCCATATCGTGGATTTGGAGGGTGCCAAAAGCGGCACGACACCCAATCTTGCCACCGTCATCCGTATCAAGGAGGAGAGCGGGCTTTTCTGCGAAATCGGCGGCGGCGTGCGCAATATGGACGTGGTGAAAACCTATATCGACGCCGGTATGGACCGTGTCATCCTCGGCACGGCGGCGGTGGAAAACCCCGACTTTGTCCGTGAGGCGGTGTCCCGCTATGGCGAGAAAATCGCCGTGGGCGTGGATTTGAAGGACGGCTTTGTGGCGGTGAAAGGGTGGACGGAGAAATCCACCCTGGATGCCCACACTTTCTGCCGCAAAATGGCGGACATCGGGGTGAAAACCCTCATCGTCACCGACATTTCCAAAGACGGTGCCATGCAGGGCACCAACCACGGTCTGTACGGCCGGTTGCAAGCGGCATTCCCCCACCTGCAGTTTGTGGCGTCGGGCGGCGTGTCCTCTATGGAGGACGTGCGCCGACTGGCAGACGCCAACCTATACGGCGCCATCATCGGCAAGGCCTATTACATCGGCGCCATCGACTTAAAAGAAGCTTGTAAGGAAGTGCAAGTATGATAACGAAGAGAATTATCCCCTGTCTGGACGTCCGTGACGGACGTGTGGTGAAGGGTGTGAATTTTGAAGGGCTGTGCGACGTCAATTCCCCTGTGGAATTGGCCAAGTTTTACAGCCAAAGCGGTGCGGACGAACTGGTGTTTTACGACATCCCCGCCTCCGCCGAGGGGCGGCAACTTTTCACCGACATTCTGCGCACCACGGCGCAAAACGTGTTCATCCCCCTGACGGTGGGCGGCGGTATCAACACCGTGGCCGACTTTGAGCGTGTGCTGGGGTGCGGTGCGGATAAGGTGAGCGTCAATTCGGGCGCCATCCGCAACCCCGACCTCATCAGCGAGGCCGCCCAGCGCTACGGCGCCCAGTGCGTGGTGCTATCGGTGGACGTGAAGATGGTGGACGGCACGTGGCGTGTGTTTGCCAAGGGCGGCCGAGAGAATACGGGTATGGAGGCCATCGAGTGGATTCGCCGCTGTGCGGAAAACGGCGCCGGCGAGATTGTGGTCAACTCCATCGACACCGACGGCGTGAAAAACGGCTTTGATATGCCGCTGCTCTCCGCCGTCTGCGACGTGGTGAGCGTGCCCGTCATCGCCAGCGGCGGTGCGGGCAACATCGACCATTTCCTGACGCTGTTTAATACCCTCCCCGGGGTGGATGCCGGCCTTGCCGCCTCCATTTTCCACTTTGGCGAGGTGTCCATCCGTGATCTGAAGCGGCAGATGGCCGCCGCAGGCATTCCCACGAGATTATAAAGGAGATTGAATGCTATGTTTGATATCAACACCTTAAAATTCGACGAAAACGGTCTCATCCCTGCCGTGGTTGTGGACGCCATCACCAAAGAGGTGCTGACCGTGGCCTATATGAACAAGGAAAGCCTGCAAATCTCTATGGAAAAGGGGCTGACCTGCTTCTGGAGCCGCTCTCGTCAGGAATTGTGGCTCAAGGGCGAAACCAGCGGAAACTACCAGCACATCGTGTCCATCACCGCCGACTGCGACGGCGACGCCCTCTCCGTGCTGGTGGAGAAGGACGGCCCTGCCTGCCACACCGGCGAGGAGAGCTGCTTCCATCAGCCTGTGTGGGAGAGCGAGGAGCGCCACGCATTCTCCCTGGAGAGCCTGATGGAAATGCTTAAGGGCCGCAAGGACTGCCCCAAAGAGGGCAGCTACACCACCTATCTGTTCGAAAAGGGCATGGACAAGATTTTGAAGAAGGTGGGCGAGGAATGCACCGAGGTCATCATCGGCGCAAAGAGCGACGACAAGGCGGAGACGGTGTACGAAATCGCCGACCTGTGCTATCACGTGATGGTGCTGATGGTGGAGATGGGCATTTCTCTGGAGGATATTCACCGCGAGCTTGCCTCCCGCCACGTGATTGATAAGAAAGTGAAGCAGGAGAAAATGGTATAACAAAAAACCGCTGTCCGTAAGGGTCGTACCGTTAAGGACAGTAAAAAAGATGCACGAAAATTTCGTGCATCTTTTAATTTTGTCTCATACCGTAACAAGCAGGGAAAATGTATATCACATTTTCCGCTTTTAGGAGAACCTAAAACCCTTTTCTAAGCAAATACCATCTATTCGATAAATTGGAATTTGACAAACCCTACATGTACATCATATTACACTCATATAATTATCCTCAACATAAACAGCCTTTCCATCAGCAAGCTTAATCTCATCTTTGCCATTCGGTAATGCTGTTGTTTCAAAACCATTCCAATGGGGGATAATAGGATTGTCAATAACATGTAATCCATCTGCTAAATTTCCTGCAGCATACATACTGCCTGCACTGATTCCGACATATACAAGTCCATTACCAAGTGCATCATCGAGGATTCTATCAAAGCCAGTTCTAACCATTTCACGGCAAAGTACTGTACTTTCACCACCACTAACAAAAATGGCATCAAATTGTCTTAATTCCTCAACCGTTAATAGCCTTATAATCATAAAAGGAGTTGTAACATAAGAAGAATAGGTTCTTTGATAATCTTTAGAAAGAATCAACTCCAGATTGTACACTAATATATTCTCATACTGAATTCCCATTGAAAAGAGCTCGTGAAAACATATTGCAATCCCCTCTCTTGCACCATCTGTTTCAATTCCAGCAGTTGGAATATAAAGCACTTTCACATCTTTGGGACTCTTTCCAATAATACCAAAGAATTTCTTTTTCATCTTATCGGTCAACCCCGAAGATGTAAGAAATAAATGTCTTCCATTCATAGTTTTTCTCCTGCAAATTCAGATTTTTATCTCTTCGACCAATTCTTATTTATCGGTTAGTTGTATTATAGCACAACTTGACTAACAAAGAAAGAGAATATTATAAACACCCTTAGTTTTTAAAAAAACTAAGGGTGTTTTCGTGTCTTGTTGTACTGTCCTTTAGAGT
>JAZPZT010000074.1:0-69895 GCA_045544815.1 Acutalibacteraceae bacterium
TGTCAGTTAATCTTAGTGTCAGACTGAATCGGAAAAGTTGAGGCACGGGGCTGCCAAAGCTAAGCCATATAACGAAAAAGACGACCGCTTTTGCGATCGCCTTTGGTGCGGATAAGAGGACTTGAACCTCCACCGAGTTGCCCCGACTAGAACCTGAATCTAGCGCGTCTGCCAATTCCGCCATATCCGCATATAGCGCGCTGCCCTTAAGCAACGAAATGGATTATACAGCAGGAATCAGCTTTTGTCAATAGGTTTTTCAAAGTTTTTTGAAAAAACTTTGATTAATTTTCAGTCGGGAGATAGCCCTCAAGAATGATGGCGTCAAAATGGCGTTTGGCCTCGATTTCCTCGGCGCGAGAGCGTACGGTCCAGGCAACGGTCATTGGGCCAAACCAACGACACAGGCGGAAAAAGGGTTGCTTGTGGTCGGTGTGCTGATAGGCGATAAAATCGGGACGGCATATCCAGTTAGCAAACAGCGAGGCGAGCGGAAAACGCAACGCCTGTGCCACCTCGCCCTTTTCGTAATTTTTGGACAAGATGCCTCGTATGTACTCGGGAGCGTTGCGGCGGAACCAGCGAACCATAAAGGGGTTGAAGGATTCAATGCATACGCAGCCGGCATAGCCGTCTAAAAGAGGAAGAGTGGTTTTGCAAAGAGAAGTGTCGAAATAGGAGCGAGCCGTCTTGAACTCACATAAAAGAGTGACGCCGTCCAGTACCTCCAGCACCTCGCTCAACAGCGGAATGTGCTGGTCACTGTTCAGTAAGTAGAGCTCGCTCAATTCGGCATAGGTCAGTTCATCGACACGCTTGTCGATACCGCACATCCTCTTGAGGTCGCTGTCGTGAAAGACAACAATCTGTTTATCGGCGGTAAACTGAACGTCCAATTCCACCCCATAGCCGGCCTGTGCAGCGGCTTGAAAAGCCGCCAAGGAGTTCTCCGGTACGCGGCCGTCATTGGTGTGCAGGCCGCGGTGAGCGTAGGTGGTGTAATGGAACGGTGAGGTATCACGGCTCTTGCCGGGCATAATCGCCAACAGCAGTAGTAAGGAGAGTGCGCCGATGACGATCAGTAGATAGTAGATCCACATACGTTAGTCCTCGATATCAAAGTTTTCTAATACGGATGCTTTCGGCTCGGAGATGGAGTCGCCGTGCTTAACAAACAGCATGGTGATAAAGGAACCTGCCACGAAAATGGTGGCATAGGGGAAAAGAGTGGTCATACCGATATTGTCCATAAACAGACCACTCAAGAAAGGAGTCAGCACTTGTGCAGCCATCGAAGCGGTGTAATAATAGCCGGTGTATTTGCCCACGTTGCCGCCCTTGGCCAACTCTACAACCATGGGGAAGGAGTTGACGTTGATGGTTGCCCAACCGATACCGGCCAGGGCAAAGAGGACGTTCATCAAAATGGCAGGCGTTGCAGGGCCGACAAAGTAGGCAGAACCGAAGGCGATACCCAAAATCAGCACGCCGGCCAAAATGCACTTTTTACGGCCGAATTTGGAGGAGATCATACCCACAGGCAGATAAGAGATGATGGCGGCAGCCTGAGCGATGATCATCGTCATGTTGAAATCCTTCTGCAGGACGTTGGAGGCATAAACGGAGAATTTGGAAGTAACAGAGTTGTAACCCATATACCACAGCGCAACCGAAGCAAGAATCAGCAACAGAGAGACGATTTCGCCCTTGGTCAGCTTGCGAGAGCCGTTTGCGTCGCTCTCGGTATTCTCTTCGATGCCGTAGCGTTTGGATTGCTCTTCCATATCCTGAACAAACTGATTTTCTTTGACGGTGAACAGGAAAATAACCAGAGAAACGATCATCAAAGCGGCGATGATACTAAAGAACACGATGTAACTCATCAAGCCGTTTTTGGCGCTGCCCGTGCCGATAATCATACCCAACACCAGTACGATGACACCGCCGGCCGAACCCATGAGGTTGATGATGGCGTTGCCCTTGCTACGCAGCGGCTTAGGAGTGACGTCAGGCATTAGGGCCACGGCAGGAGAACGGAAGATGGACATAGAAATCAAAACGATAAGCAACAGGCCGATGAAAAAAATCAGTGTGTTGGGGTTGTTCAGCGTTGCCTTCCACGCGTAGGCCTGACGGGCAGGAGCCACGTACTCGGAATAAGGGCTAATGCGCTCGCCTGTGTAGGAGGCGTCCTCGGTGACGTCGTTGCCGTTCACGTCCCACACGGTATCGGTACGAATAGAAAGGAAGGTCTCGCGGTCAAACTTTTCCTGAATCACAAAGACGTTGCCGTCGGTGTCCTTGAGGACGGTGTCGCCGTAATCGTAGTCGTAGAGGACCTCCAGTGAGGAAGTGGAGTCGATTTGACTGACGTCGGCGATGTTGGTCAACTGCATGTTGTCAACGAAAGACAGACCGACAAAGGAAACGGCGGCCAAAATAGTACCAACGATGATGAAAGGTGTGCGTTTACCCATCTTGCTCTGATGCTTGTCGGACAGAGCACCAAACAGAGGCAGCATAAACAGCGCTAGAATATTGTCGAATGCCATAATGATGCCCGAATAGGACTGAGGCATACCAAACTTATTGGTTAGAGTTAGTGCGATAATGTTATCGTAGGCTTGCCAAAAAGCGCATATTAAGAAAAATGCAAAACCAACGAAGATGGTGCGACGATAATTCAGTTTCATACTAACATCCTCTTCATTTAAATAAGGTGAAGCAATCAATCACAACAGGGGTCATCATTTTGAGGAGTGGGGTCGGGGGAGGTATCGGGAGGAGTGGTATCGCCTAAGCCGGACGCTTCACTGAACAGCACGTCACGAGTTACTGCGGACACAGCGTCGGTGGGAATAATGATTTTGGAAGCGCGGCCGTGTCCCATCTGAATCAGGGCATCGTACTTTTTCAGTTCCAACACAGCGGCGTCAGCGCCTGCTTCGCGCAACATGCGAATGCCTTCGGCTTCAGCGCGGCGAGCCAGTAGAATGGCTTGTGCCTCGCCTTCCGCGCGGGCGATGGCGGCATCACGCTCACCTTCAGCAGCCAAAATGGCGGCTTGCTTTTCACCTTCGGCACGGGTGATAACGGCGGCGCGGTGACCTTCAGCCTGCAACAGGGTTTCGCGACGGTCACGCTCGGCTTTCATCTGTTTTTCCATCGCTTCTTGGATTTCACGAGGAGGAATGATGTTGCGCAACTCCACACGACCGACTTTGATACCCCATTGGTCGGTTGCTTCGTCCAAGATGGCGGTCATCTTGCCGTTAATGGTATCGCGGGAGGTCAGTGTGCCGTCCAAATCTAATTCACCGATCAAATTACGCAAGGTGGTAGCAGTGAGATTGGCCAATGCGTTAATGGGATTGACCACGCCGTATGTATACATTTTGGCATCAAAGATGCGATAGTATACCACCGTATCGATTTGCATAGTAACATTGTCTTTGGTGATAACAGGCTGGGGAGGTGAGTCTAACACCTGTTCTTTCAGGGTGATCTTTTTGGAGATGCGCTCTAACAGGGGGATTTTAATATGCAGACCTGCGGACCAAGTGGTTTTGTATTTGCCTAAAAACTCAATGACGTATTCGTGTGCCTGCGGGACGATACGAATAGAAGAAATCAAGACGATAAGGAAAAGAACAGCAAGAATGATAATCAATGTGATCAACGGGCCCATAAAAACAACTCCTTATTTTTTTATTTATCCGACTGAGACTATCATAGCACATCTTTTTGCAAATAGCAAGATGATGTGCAGAAGTGATTATTCTAGTGGCACAAAACCATAAAAATGCAGAAAACCTATTCAAATATTTCGAATGGAAAAGAGGAGCGCAAAAAAACGGATAAGTTTGACTATTATTTCACAAATTTTCTGCTTTTTCCTCTTTACAACAATATTAAACTATGTTATTATACAGGATGGTGAGTTTTGCAATCGTTAGGGGAGAACCTTGATGTTTGCTGAGACAAAGTCCAACATTATTCTATCCAAATGAAGGAGGACATAACTATGGCAAGAAAGTTTAAGACCATGGACGGTAACAACGCTGCCGCTCACGTATCGTATGCGTTTACCGAGGTTGCGGGTATTTATCCCATTACCCCTTCCAGCCCCATGGCCGACTACGTTGATCAGTGGTCCGCCGCTGGTCTGAAAAACATCTTCGGCACTACCGTTAAGGTGTCCGAAATGGAGTCTGAGGCAGGTGCTGCCGGTACCGTGCACGGCTCTCTGAACGCCGGTGCGCTGACCACCACCTACACCGCTTCTCAGGGTCTGCTGCTGATGATCCCCAACATGTACAAGATCGCCGGTGAGTTGCTGCCCTGCGTGTTCCACGTGTCTGCTCGTACCGTGGCTTCTCACGCTCTGAACATCTTCGGTGACCACTCCGACGTTCTGGCTTGCCGCCAGACCGGTTTCGCCATGCTGGCTTCCACCAATACCCAGGAGGTTATGGATCTGGGTGCTGTGGCTCACTTGGCCACCATCAAGGGCCGCGTTCCCTTCATTCACTTCTTCGATGGCTTCCGTACCTCTCACGAGATTCAGAAGATCCAGATTTGGGACTATGAGGATCTGAAAGAGATGTGCGATATGGACGCCGTTGCCGCTTTCCGTAAGCGCGCTCTGAATCCCGAGCGTCCCGTGATGCGCGGTTCTCACGAGAACGGCGACATCTTCTTCCAGCATCGTGAGGCCTGCAACCAGTACTATGATGCCATCCCCGGTATCGTTGAGGAGTACATGGCCAAGGTCAACGAGAAGCTGGGCACTGACTATCAGCTGTTCAACTACTATGGTGCTCCCGACGCCGAGCGTGTTATCGTGGCTATGGGCTCCATTTGCGACGTGATCGAAGAGGTTATCGATTACATGATCGCTAAGGGTGAGAAGGTCGGTCTGGTTAAGTGCCGTCTGTATCGTCCTTTCTGCGCGGACAAGCTGTCTGCCGCTATCCCCGCTTCCGTTAAGAAGATTGCCGTTTTGGATCGTACCAAAGAGCCCGGCGCTCTGGGCGAGCCTATGTATCTGGACGTTGTTACCGCTCTGGCTACTCAGGGCCGCGGCGACATCCGCGTCATCGGCGGTCGTTATGGTCTGGGTTCCAAGGATACTCCTCCTTCCAGCGTGTTCGCTGTGTACGACGAGCTGGCTAAGGATGCTCCCAAGGCTCAGTTCACCATCGGTATCGTTGACGACGTGACCGGCCTGTCCTTGGAGGAGCAGGCATCTCCCAACACCGCTGCCGAGGGCACCATCGAGTGCAAGTTCTGGGGTCTGGGCGGCGACGGTACCGTCGGCGCCAACAAGAACTCCATCAAGATTATCGGTGACCACACCGACAAGTACGTGCAGGCCTACTTCCAGTATGACTCTAAGAAGACCGGCGGTATCACCATCAGCCACCTGCGCTTTGGCGATAAGCCTATCAAGAGCCCCTACTATATCAACAAGGCTGACTTCGTTGCTTGCCACAACCCCTCCTACGTGCTGAAGGGTTATAAGATGGTTCACGATGTGAAGCCCGGCGGTATCTTTATGATCAACTGCCAGTGGACTCCCGAGGAGCTGGATGAGCATATGCCCGCCGAGGCCAAGCGCTACATCGCTCAGAATAACATTCAGCTGTACACCATCAACGCTATCGATCTGGCTATCGAGATCGGTATGGGTAAGCGTACCAACACCATCCTGCAGTCTGCTTTCTTCACCCTGGCCGGTGTTATGCCCCAGGCTGAGGCTATCCAGTACATGAAGGATGCCGCCACCAAGTCCTACTCCAAGAAGGGTATGGATATCGTGGAGATGAACCACAAGGCTATCGATGCCGGTGCTACTGCCTTCGTTAAGATTGACGTGCCTGCTTCTTGGGCCACCGCTGAGGATACTGCCGCCGCCGAGGGTGAGCAGGGTCCCGCTAAGTTGGTGAAGATGGTTGAGGGCATTATGAAGCCCGTTGGCAAGATGGACGGCGACAGCCTGCCCGTTTCTGCTTTCGTGGATCACGCTGACGGTACCTTCGAGCAGGGCGCTTCCGCCTACGAGAAGCGCGGCGTTGCCGTGATGGTTCCCGAGTGGGATCCCACCACCTGCGCTAAGTGTAACAAGTGCTCCTTCGTTTGCCCCCATGCTACCATTCGTCCCTTCGCTCTGAATGCGGATGAGGTTGCTGCTGCTCCTGCTCAGATGAAGAAGCATGAGAAGCCCATCATCAAGACTGATTACACCTACACTCTGGCTGTTTCTCCTCTGGATTGTATGGGTTGCGGCGTCTGCGTAGGCGTCTGTCCCACCAACTCCCTGAAGATGGTTGCTCAGGAGAGCCAGGCTGCTGAGCAGGAGGTCTTTGACTACTGCGTGGCCAGCGTCTCCGAGAAGCCTGAGGTTTGCGGTAAGACCGTCATCTCCAGCCAGTACAAGAAGCCCTTGCTCGAGTTCTCCGGCTCCTGCGCAGGCTGTGCTGAGACTGCTTATGCTCGTCTGATCACTCAGCTGTTCGGCGATCGTATGTATATCTCCAACGCTACCGGTTGTTCTTCCATCTGGGGTGGCCCTGCCGCTACCTCTCCCTACACCACCGACGCTAACGGCCACGGTCCCGCTTGGGCTAACTCCCTGTTCGAGGACAACGCCGAGCACGGCTTCGGTATGTATCTGGGCCAGAAGGCTATCCGTGAGAGCCTGATCGCTAAGGTTGCTGAGATTGCTGAGTCTGCTTGCGCTTCCGACGCCGTGAAGGCTGCTTGCGCTGAGTATTTGGCTACCGTCAACGATGGCGAGAAGAACACTCCCGCTACCAACGCTCTGGTTGCCGCGCTTGAGGCTCTGAACTGCGATTGCGAGGCTTGCAAGTACGTCCTGGAGAACAAGGAGTATCTGTCCAAGAAGTCCGTGTGGATCATGGGCGGCGACGGCTGGGCCTACGATATCGGCTTCGGCGGTTTGGACCACGTGCTGGCTTCCGGTGAGGACGTCAACGTGATGGTATTCGATACCGAGGTGTATTCCAACACCGGTGGTCAGGCTTCCAAGGCCTCCAACATCGGCCAGGTTGCTCAGTTTGCTGCCGCCGGTAAGGCCATCAGCAAGAAGAGCTTGGCTGAGATCGCTATGAGCTACGGCTACGTTTACGTTGCTCAGATCGCTATGGGCGCCGATATGAACCAGACCATCAAGGCGATCGCTGAGGCTGAGGCTTATCCCGGTCCCTCTTTGATCATCGGCTACTCTCCCTGTGAGATGCACTCCATCAAGGGCGGCATGGTCAACTGCCAGGCCGAGATGAAGAAGGCTGTGGATTGCGGTTACTGGAATATGTTCCGCTTCAACCCCGCTGCTAAGGCTGAGGGTAAGAATCCCTTCACCATGGATAGCAAGGCTCCCACCACCAGCTATCGTGAGTTCATCCTGAACGAGGCTCGCTATTCCTCTCTGACTCGCTCCTTCCCCGAGCGTGCTGAGGAGCTGTTCGCTAAGGCTGAGGCTACCGCCATGGCCCGCTACGAGCACCTGCTGCGCCTGGGTGAGCTGTACGCTCAGAACGTGCAGTAATCCGAACAGGATAGCATAATCGAATAGGAAAGGCCCCTGCCAATCGGCAGGGTCCTTTTTACTTTGTGCATTACTTCGTTTCTTCGGGTTTTTCGGTCATTTTCTCGATTTCATTTTTACGGTGGCGATAGCCGCAGTAGGAAGCCAACAGATAGGTAGGCAGATAGATGAGAAGTTGCAAACCGAGTTGCACCACGAGATGTTGCCATAGGTAGTCGATTTTCTCAAAAATCAGTTCGGCGATTGTAAAGTACCCGCCGTTAATCAGTGTGGCTCCGTAGGGATATATGCACAGAGTAATATGCTGAATAACAAAGAACGGAATAGCGCAAAGAACAATTGAGAGCGGTTCAAAACGCCGTTTCTCGTATGCCTCGTGATAGAAAATATAGAAGAGGATAACGATAGGTAAAAAAGTAACCAATAAGGGTTGTACGATATCCGTAGCTATTTCACGATGATGTTCAAGGAAAGCACCGATAATGATGCTGAATATACCTCCCATTACAGAGCCAACCAAATGAACAGGCGGGTGATAGACAATATACAAACCAGACTGTTTTAGATAGGATCTCATAGATTCACCGCTTTCTGCATAAAACATCTGCAATCACATTGTAGTGGATTTGTTGAGCGTAGTCAAGAGAGTGGGGAGATTATGTTTCGTACACCAATATAACCGGCGGACAACAATAATCTACATCTTTTAGATGCAACCCTTTGTCGTAGGCTTCACGAATGATGGCCATAACGAAATGTTTGGTGGCATCGTGATAGCGGTACAGTTCCGGCACGGATGTCAAATGCTTGGGAACAGGCGCTTTCATTGTGGTTACATAAGATGCGAATTCTTTGCCAATGGCGGCTTTCATTTCTGCGGTAGCCGTTTGAATAATGGAACATAATTTATCGTATTCTTCTTTTTTTAGAACAGGAATTCTTACGCACCATCGACCATCTTGGTTGTGCCCAATCAAGCCGAATTCTTCCAATGACGGCATATAAGAAATGAATTCGTTGGGGATGTCCGAGTTTTCAAGCGGAATATTGCTGTATAAATGCCATAGCAAAGGAATGATGTGCTTAAAATACAACTTGTATGCGCCGCCGTAACGATTAGGGCAATCCCACAGTGTCGTATCAAACTCGCATAGGCGGATTCGTTTTGTTCCGTTTATGGAACAGTTTTCAGACGTTCGATGGCCGCCTCGTATGGCGTATTCCAACGACTCGTTGTAGGCGGTAGTGTTGTAACCCGCATCAATGGCTGTGGCTTGCGCAAACCACCATCCGCCATCCTTTCGTTGAGGAAAAGAAGGCGCTTCAATCGTGCCTGTCCCATAATGCTGGAAATCCTGTAATGACTTCAAGAGCGCGTAACGTTCCAGTTTAATTCTCTCTTCGTTTTCCATATTATGAACAAACGGCAAGGTGGATATGGAATCTAACATTTTTTGTAAAATTTCCCACATCGTGTCGAAGTGTTTGTGGGCAAAGTCCAGTTGGGATTCGTAATTTTCAAGCGAGTATTGCGGCTTGGTGATAATGAAATCGGTATAGACTTTGCCGTTGTCTGTTTGTACCATCAGTTCACCATCTACCAGTTTTTGAATGATGGGTTCGATATAGGCAGCAGGAATGCCGATGGCCTTGGATAGATCGCTGATGGTTATCGGTTTTTCATAGGCGAGTATCAGCAGGTTTTGGGCAATAAGATCGCCTTCCACCAGTGACAAGGGTTCGCCATTGGGACCGTCTGCGCCGCCGTAAGATAAGTAAAGTTGACTCGGCAAATGGTTTTCTCTAATTTCCATCGTCTCTAGTCCTTTCTTCATTTGATGACGACCGGCAGATAAACGGCTTTTCACCGTTCCTTGGGGAATGCCGAGACCTTTTGCGATGTCAGCGGTGCTTTGATTACCATAGTAGAACCGAATCAGCACTTCACGGGTGATTTTCGCAAGATGATTCAGTTCTTTTCGCACTTTTGCCGCCTCGTCCGATGTGAGATATTCATCATTTGTTTCATCTGGGATATCTGGGCAGTCATCTAAGCAAACCGTGATGGGGGCTCGATACTGTTTGCGCAGGTTGTCGTTGTGCTTATGGTACAGTGTGTTGGCGAGCCATGTTTTTGGGTGCTCAATGGTTTTGCCGCTGTGTAAATAAGAGAAAGCCGCGAGCATAGTATCGCCTACAAGGTCTTCGGCATCGGTTTGTGAGTTACATTTTGAGGTTGCCAGTCGCATTAAATAATCGTAATATTGGATGATTTCGTGATGTTTCATAGGATATCCTACTTTCCGGAAAGCTTTTGAACGTTCACCTGTATAGTCGTAAGAATAGGAGGTCGGTTCATATCTTGAAGAAAATTTTACATCTATTAACAAACCGGCAGGGGAAACCCTGCCGGTTTGTGTAATATTAAGGTAGAATAATCTTGTCTGCGGTCATCAACACATAGTCGCCGCTTCGCAGCAGGCGCACCAAATCCTTGCCGTCCTGTGGCATTTCGGCAAAGCAGGTGAACAGACAGCCCTCGTGGCCGCGGTGGTGGAAATCGGTACCGCCGATGGCAACGCCGCCATTCTTTTGGTGCAGGCGGGCGGCCAACGCAACGCGAGAGTTGTGACCGGGGTGGAGGTTGAATACCTCGTAGCCGTCCACGCAGGAACGATCCATCTCCACCATATTGTTGCGGTCAGGGTGAGCCTGCAGAATCAGCTTGTCATCGCCGTGGAAAGTATCGTAAAACTCCTGTGCGGTCTTATCCATCCAGTCGTAGACAGTGGGGATAAAATCCTCGTCAAAACCAAAAGCTAGATAATCGTTTTCGCTGTCCATAAAGCGAATCTCAAAACCAAGAAGCACTTTGACGCCTAATTTCTCTCCGGCTTCTTTGGCCTCACGGTAGTCCTTGAGATACTGGGCGCACCAATCCGCTTTTGGCGTTTCCTTCATCCACCAAACGGCGTGATTGGTGAGCACCATGCCGTCAGCACCGGCGTTCTTGCACCGTTCTACCAATTCGGCAGGGGGAATGTCGGAGCAACCGCTGGCAGGGTTGGAATGGGCGTGAAGTTCAAACTTATAGCAATATTTCTCTATCAACGCTTGTTTGATATCGGTTATAGTTTCCATGAATAGACCTCCTAAAAGGTATCTTTTTACCAATTATAATACAAGTGTGAAAAAATTACAAGATGGGGGTAGCCAAAACGCGTTGTTTCGTGTATAATAGTGCCGTATTTTCGCAGGGAGGTGACGCAAATGCGCATCGGAAACGTAGAAATCATAGGAAAAGCGGCGCTGGCGCCTATGGCAGGCGTGGCGGATCGTGCGTTTCGCAAAATCTGCATGGACCACGGCGCGGCCTGCGTCATCGGTGAGATGGTCAGCGCCAAGGGCTTGACTTATGGTGACCGTAAGAGTGCGGAACTCTTGGAATTGGACGAGGATATTCGTCCTGCGGCGATTCAGCTGTTTGGTGACGATCCTGCCATTATGGCGCAGGCGGCCAAGCAGGCGCTGGAGTTTCATCCCGACTGGATTGACATCAACTTTGGCTGCCCTGCACCGAAGATCGTGGGCAATCACACCGGCAGCGCCCTAATGCGTGAGCCTGACCTCTGCCGCCGTATCGTGCAGGCGGTGAAGGATGCAGTACCCGTACCTGTTACGGCGAAAATTCGCAAAGGCTACGCCAAAGACGAGGTAAACGCCGTGGAGGTGGCGCTGGCTTGCGAAGCAGGCGGTGTGGACGCTATCACAGTGCACGGCCGCACACGGGATCAGATGTATGCCCCTCCCGTGGATTGGGATATCATCCGCCAAGTAAAAGAGGCGATTCAGGTGCCTGTCATCGGTAACGGTGACGTGGTGGATGCGAAATCCGCCGCCGCATTGTACGAGCAGACGGGCTGTGACCTGATTATGGTAGGCCGTGGCGCCTTGGGAGCGCCGTGGATTTTCACCCAGATTGAAGCGTATCTCAACCATGAAGTACTGTTGCCGACACCTCCTATGGCACAGCGTATGGCAACGCTAATGCGTCAGGTGGAATTGACTGTGCAGTATAAGGGCGAGCGCGTGGCGCTGTTAGAGGCACGCAAGCACGCCGCTTGGTACACCAACGGCCTGCGTGGCGCAGCTCAGCTGCGCCGTAGGGCAGGGGAGATCGCCACGCTGGAGGATTTGGCGAAATTCTGTTATGAGGTGATTCGAGCCGATGAGGAGGGACGTTTATGAAACTGCATAAACTGCTGATTTTGGCCTCACAGTCGCCTCGGCGGCAGGAGATTTTGGCGCTGGCAGGATTTGAATTTACCGTCTGTCCTGCGGATGCCGAATGGGCACCTGAGGGATTGACTCCCTTTGATCGTGTCCGTGAGTTAGCACGTAGTAAAGCGGCTCAAATAGCGAAAAATCACCCCAATAGCATCGTTTTGGGTTCGGATACCATGGTTGTGTTGGGAGAGAATGCTCTCGGTAAACCCCGTGATGAGCAACATGCCGTGGATATGCTGATGTCCTTGCAGGGTCGCACCCATCAAGTGATGACAGGCGTGTGGGTTATCGAGACGGATGAGGCTGGAATCGTTGTAAAGGAAGATGGCTTTACAGATGTGACAACCGTTGATTTCTGGGCGTTTTCCGAGGATGAGGCTCGCGAATATGTGGCTACGAATGAGCCGATGGACAAGGCAGGAGCATACGCCATTCAGGGAAAAGGTATGCGTTTTGTTAAGGGAATTTGCGGCGATTATTACACCGTTATGGGCTTGCCCGGTGGACGTTTGGTACGCTTTTTGACTGCGTTTAACGAAGTTGTGGACGAGTGACTAAAAATTTACAAGTTTTTTGTAAAATTCCTATTGAGATTTTTTGCATATAGTTATATAATGTATATGTTAATGTGCAACACTATTTCTACTGAGCAAAAAGGAGAGAAAGAGTATGTTTTTCAACCGCGATATCGGTATCGATTTAGGCACTGCAAACACTTTGGTTTACGTGCGTGGCAAGGGCATCGTTATGCGTGAGCCTTCCGTTGTAGCTGTGGATGTGAAGAAGCAGGAAGTTATGGCTGTTGGCAGCGAGGCGAAGGAAATGATCGGCCGTACTCCCGGCTCGATTTCTGCTGTGCGCCCTCTGCGTGACGGTGTGATTGCCGACTATGAAGTTACCTCCGAGATGCTGCGCTATTTTATTAAGCGTGCGCTGAAGAATTCCCTTTTCTGCCGTCCTCGTCTGATTGTGTGCATTCCCTCCGGTGTCACTGAAGTGGAGCGCCGCGCCGTTAAAGAGGCTGCCCGTGACGCCGGTGCCCGTGAGGTTGAATTGATTACCGAGCCTATGGCCGCTGCCATCGGCGCCGGTTTGGAGGTTGCTGAGGCTGCCGGCTGTATGGTCGTGGATATCGGTGGCGGTACCTCTGAGGTGGCTGTGATTTCTCTGGGTGACGTGGTGACGGCGCAGTCTGTCCGTGTGGCCGGTGATGACTTCGATGAGGCTATCATCACCTATATCAAGAAAAAGTTCAATCTGCTCATCGGTGAGCGCACCGCTGAGGAATTGAAGATTAAGTTGGGCTCTGCCTTCCCCTATGAAGATGAGACCACGATGGATGTTAAGGGCCGTAATCTGGTGGACGGTCTGCCCAAGAATATTGTCATCTCCGCAGAAGAGGTGCGTGAGGCTTTGGCGGATCCCGTCGGTGCTATTGTGGATGCGGTTAAGTCCACCTTGGAGCGCACTCCTCCCGAGTTGAGTGCAGATATTATCGATAACGGCATTATGCTGACCGGCGGTGGTGCTCTGCTTCGCGGTTTGGATACTCTGATTAACCGTGAGACGGGTATGCCTGTCCATGTGGCGGAGAATCCTCTGGATTGCGTGGTTATCGGTACCGGTAAGTGCTTGGATCTGGGCATGACCAGCAATTTCCGTTCGAATCGCAGATAATATGGAGGGCGGAGGACGGCACGTCTTCCGCTTTTCCCTTTTAATTTGACCTGTGTTAGGTGGTGAGGATTCCGTGAAGGCCTTTTTAAGAAGTGGACTGGCTAAGTTGTTGGGCGTACTGGCACTGGTGTTGGTCGGCGTGATGGTATATAGTGCAACAACCGGTGGCCTGGCGACCATTCCTGAAACGTTGACAGGTATTTTTGTGACGCCGTTGCAGTCGGTGACAACGGGCGCCTCGAATGGCGTATCTGATTTCTTCGGTTGGATCACCGGTGGCGACGATATGCGTCAAGAGTTGGAACGGTTGCAGAAGGAAAATGCCGAATTGCGCCAGCAGTTGGTAGATTACGACGAGCTAAAGCAAACCAACGATTGGTATAGCGAGATTCTGGGCCTTCACGAGGAGCATCCCGAATTCACTTTCGCTTCCGGTCGTGTGATTGGTCGAGACCCGGCCGATTATTACGGCAATTTCACCATTTCGGCAGGACAAAATGCCGGTATTGAGGTGAATGACCCCGTGGTGTCTACAGATGGCTCTTTGGTGGGCTTGGTGGAAGAGGTGGGGCTGACCTATGCCAAGGTGCGTACCGTTTTGGACCCTGCAATTAAGGTATCGTGTCAGGTGAGCCGTACGGGAGATACGGCATATACTGCCGGAAGTAACGTGGAATTGGCCCGTGACAACGCACTGCGTATGACGGCGCTGGAGCGTACTTCCTCTGTTGCGGTGGGGGATTACGTGGTGACGTCCGGCATTGGCGGTGTCTACCCCGGAGGTTTGCTGATTGGTTCGGTCACTCGCATTCAAAGTGCCACAGACGGTATGACGCTGACCGGACAAGTGGAGTTATTTGCAGAGATTTACAACTTGAAGCAGGTGATGGTTATCACCTCCTTTACCGGTCAGAACGAAAAGTAACGTGAGCGAAAGGGGACCGGATTATGAAAACGAAGAATGCATCCGGCCTCTTTCGGATGCAGAATTATTGGACTTGGATCTTGTACAGCGTGGCGGTGCTGCTGCTCGCTTTGATGCAGATGTCACCGCGATTCTTTCCGGAAATCGCCTATGCTCGACCGACGCCACTGGTGGTTTTCGTGATATGCGTGGCGATGTTTGAGGGACCGGCAGTCGGCTCTGTTATGGGTATGGTGGCAGGACTTTTGTGGGGATTGTATTCCACCCGTGTGTTTGGTTATTATGGGCTGATATTAATGGGCATTGGGCTGGTGGTCGGCTTACTGGTGCAGTGGCTGTTGCGTGCGAATTTTTTGTCCGCAATGTTGCTATGTGTCGGTGGCGTTGTGGTTTACAGTATTCTGGATTGGCTGATTTGTTACGTGCTATTTCTTGACGCTGAGGCATCTACGGTGTTGGTGCACGTGTATTTGCCGAATGCGCTGTATACGATACTGTTGGCACCACCGGCTTACGGTTGCGTGTTGCTTTTGGCGCGTTTTCTGCGCCAGAAAAAGAAGGCTTGATAAAATATTGAGAAAGGTGGTGTGACACTTTGCTGAATGATTCACGTGGTAAAGGCGTGCAGTTTCGTCGTGTATTGGCGTTGTTGCTGATTATGGTGATCGTGCTGGGTATTTACTCAGTGCGTCTGTTTCAGGTGCAGATTGTGCAGGGCGAGGATTATGCAAAGTTGTCCAATCAAGGATACCGCACCACCATACCGATTGCGGCTTCCCGAGGCGAAATCGTGGACCGCAATCAGTTGCCCTTGGTGTCTAATCGTACCAGTTATGCGGTCGTTTTGGACTATAATTATTTTCCTCACGGCACCAGTGAAGAGAAGCGCAATGAGCAGAATAACTGCTTGTTATCGCTGGCAAAACTGTTGACGGAGCAGGGGGAGGAGTGGAACGACTCTCTTCCCATAACCACTAAGGCGCCTTTTATTTTCGAGGAAGAGCGCACCAATGGTGTCAAACGTTTGAAA
The DNA here is from genome assembly GCA_045544815.1 of Acutalibacteraceae bacterium. Taxonomy (GTDB): domain Bacteria; phylum Bacillota; class Clostridia; order Oscillospirales; family Acutalibacteraceae; genus UBA5905. The sequence goes on from JAZPZT010000074.1 coordinate 15,490, forward strand.
GAATTTTTGCGTATGGCTTCCTATGCGACGGCGCAGCAATGCTTGCAAACTATGGTAGAGAAGTACTATTTGGATGCCTATTCTGAAGAAGAACAGCGCATTTTAGCTGGCATTCATTACGAAATGGAGACAGCCGGCTTTTCCGCAAAAGTGGCTTATACTTTTGCCGGTGACGTATCGGATACCACGATGTATCGCATTTTGGAACAGAGCAATCAATTTCCGGGCGTAGATGTGACGACGGCGCCGATGCGCGAGTATGTTGGCGGTACTACGGCTTGTCACATCATTGGTACGGTTGGCCCCATCTATGCGGAAGAATATGCCGATTTGAAAGATAAAGGATATTCGTACAACGATATTTTGGGTAAAAGCGGTATCGAGGCTGCTGCCGAGTCTTATCTGCGTGGTACAGCAGGTACACGTGTGCTGATTAAGAACGCCGCAGGTGTGGTGATTTCCGAGGAGGAGAGCATATCACCGCAACCCGGTCAGACGGTGGTGCTGTGCTTGGATTCTTTGGTACAGCAAGCAGCACAGACGGCTTTGGCTGATAAGATTGAAGATCTGCGTGCGAACGCTAAGCCTGAAAAAGGCAAGGACGTGAAAAGCGGATCGGTGGTGCTGTTGGATGTAAATAATGGCGGCGTACTCACCTGTGCGTCGTGGCCTGACTACGATTTGTCCACCTATACGCTCAATTACAACGAATTGGTGGCAGACCCTGATAATCCGCTATTCAATCGTGCTTTGAATGGCTCTTTTGCTTGTGGTTCGGTGTTTAAGCCCGGTGTGGCATTGGCAGGTATTACCGACGAGTTTATCGAAGCCAATGAAGTGATGAATTGCACCTACACCTACGACTACTATGCGCCCAGTTATACGCCTAAGTGTATGTCTCGACACAATCGCCTAAACGTGGTTACGGCAATAGAGAAATCGTGCAACTATTTCTTTTACGATTTGGGCCGCTTAATGGGTAGTAGTTTGTTTAATTACCTTTCCCTGTATGGATTTGGCCAGAAAACAGGTGTAGAAATCGGTGAATCTAGCGGTATTCAGCAGACTCCTGAGTCTTTGCGTGCCTCTGGCGGTACTTGGGTGGCTGGCGATTATTTGCAGTTGGCTATCGGCCAAAGAGGTGCTTATACACCCATTCAGTTAGCCGCCTATACGATGATGATTGCTAACGGCGGTACGCGCTATAAAACGCATTTCATCCACTCCGTCCGTAGTTATGACAATACATCTGAAACCATCATTCCCGCCGAGGTGGTCGCTAAGGTGACTTGGAGTAACGAAGCGATGAGTCAGGTTCGCAAGGGTATGGTTGCGGTAGGTAAGACGGGTACGGCGAAGAACTACTTTGCCGATGCGCCCTATACAGTGGCCTGTAAGACGGGTACGGCACAGACGGGTGTGGCCGGTGCGTCCGACCATGGTACGTTTATCGCATATGCGCCTGTAGATAATCCTGAGGTTGCCATCGCAGTGGTGATGGAAAACGGCACTTCTGCGGCGGCGTCTGCGGTTGCACGCGAGGTGTTGGATGCTTATTTTGAGGGAAAAAGTGTTGGCGAAAAACCCACACCTGAAGGTGTTTTGATTCCTTGATTTCGTGATAATTTATTTGCGGTTGAGGGTTTACTTTTTTGTCGCACTATGTTATAATATTTGATAAATTAGTGTTCTCACGTGATTTTAAGGAGGTGAGGAGTCAATGAGCCAGATTTGCGTGGTGACGTCGGGTAAAGGTGGCGCAGGCAAATCCACGGTGACGGCCGGTCTCGGGTATGCGTTATCTCGTCACAATGGGCGTGTGTTGCTGATTGATGCCGACGCAGGTTTGCGCAGTTTGGATTTGATGCTGGGCGTCAGTGGCACGACGATGTACGATATGGCGGATGTTTTTGCTGGTAACTGCGACCCTGTTCGTGCCATTTATTCCTCGCCTGTGTTCAAAAATGTGTTCGTTTTACCTGCTCCTCTGCGTTTGGAGGAAATGTGTTCGCCCGAGGAGATGCGTGCTCTCTGCCGTAGCTTGGCGGCATATTACGATCAGGTGATTATCGATTGTCCTGCAGGTATTGGGCCCGGATTCGAGACGGCTGTTGCAGCGGCGGATCGTGCTCTGGTGGTATCTACACCCGATATGGTGTGCGCTCGCGACGCACAGATTTTGGGCCATCTGTTGGAAGAACGTAATTTGCGCTCCCATTTGATTATCAACAGACTCCGTCCTAACAAGGTGATGGACGGTTCGATGCCGGACGTGGACGAGATTATCGACACGGCAGGTATTCAGCTCTTAGGTATTCTGCCTGAAGATGAGGAAGTAGCGGTGGCCAATGCCAATGCACGTCCGCTCCCTTCGGCTTGTAATGCAGCCGTTTGTTTCGATAATATTGCCAGACGTTATATGGGACAGTTGGTTCCACTGGCAAGATTAGAGAAAATGTAAGTATATCCACACAAATAACATTGAGGAGGTCGTTTCGTTATGAATATAGCGTTGATTGCACACGATGCCAAAAAGGAACTGATGGTACAGTTCTGCATTGCTTATTGCGGTATTCTTAGTAGTCATACATTGTGCGCTACCGGCACTACAGGCAAGCTGGTTGCTGAAGCAACCGGTCTGAACATTGTCCGCTATATGAGCGGTTCTCAGGGCGGCGATCAGCAGATTACTGCCCGTATTGCCTGCGACGAGATCGATTTGCTTTTGTTTTTCCGCGATCCTATGACCGCAAAATCCAATGAACCTAACGATTTGGATATGTTGCGCCTGTGTGATATTCGCGGCATCCCTGTAGCAACCAATATTGCCACGGCTGAAGTGTTGATTCACGGCTTGGAGCGTGGCGATTTGGATTGGCGTAACATCGTCAATCCTCGTAACCGATAATCGGGAGAGAGGGTACACTTGAGTGTGCCCTTTCGCCTTGTGTAGAGAGGAATATAGACTATGGCATTGATTACTCAAGCTCCTCGCGGCACGCAGGATGTGTTGCCTGAGAGCAGTTATAAATGGCAGTATGTAGAGCAGACTGCGCTTGCGATTGCACGTGATTTCGGTTTCCACGAGATTCGCACTCCTGTGTTTGAGCACACCAATCTGTTTCAGCGCTCGGTCGGCGAGACCACCGACGTGGTGCAGAAAGAGATGTACACCTTTGAGGATAAAGGCGGTCGCTCCATCACTCTGCGCCCCGAAGGTACGGCAGGTGCCGCACGTGCCGTGCTGGAGCACGGCTTGTTGGCCGGTGCGTTGCCTGTAAAGGTATCGTACATTACATCTTGCTATCGCTATGAAAAGAGCCAAAAGGGCCGCTATCGTGAATTCCACCAGTTCGGCGTGGAGTGCTTTGGTGCTTCCGCACCTCAGGCGGATGCCGAGGTGATTTCTCTGGCGATGTCCATCATCAATACCGTTGGACTGAAAAATGTGGCATTGCACATCAACTCGATCGGCTGTCCTACCTGTCGTGCTCGCTATACTGAGGCACTGCATCAGTATTTTGCCGATCGTCAGAGTGAATTGTGTGGCACTTGCCTGAGTCGACTGGAGCGCAATCCTATGCGTATTTTGGATTGCAAGTCTCCTGTATGCCACGAGATTGCGTCGGATGCGCCTGTGATGCTACAGTATCTCTGTGAGGATTGCGCCGCTCACTTTGAGGCGGTGAAGGGTTGTTTGGCAGCGGCGAGCATTCCATATGTCATTGACGAGCATATTGTTCGTGGCTTGGATTACTACACCCGCACCGTGTTTGAGCTGGTTGCCGACAACGGTTTGGTGGTGGCCGGTGGCGGTCGCTATGACGGACTAGTGTCCGAATTGGGCGGTGCCGCGCAGCCCGGTTTAGGCTTCGGTATGGGTTTGGAGCGCTTGCTGATGGTTATGGAAGAGCAAGGTGCTCGATTCCCTGCGGCACCTGTGTGCGACCTGTATTTCGTATCTATGGGTCAGGCCGCGGCACAAAAGTGTTTTGCGCTGGCTACCGCCCTACGTGAGGGCGGCGCCGCCGTGGAGTGCGACATCGTTGGCCGTTCTCTGAAAGCGCAGATGAAATATGCTGATAAATTGGGCGCTCGTTACACCATTGTGGTGGGGGATAATGAGCTTCAGACGGGTCGTGCTCAGCTGAAGGATATGGCCACCGGTGCTACCGAAGAGGTGGATTTGGACAATGGTTTGTTTACCGTTCTGCGCCAGAAACTACTGGATCGGGAATTGGCCGATGTGGCAGATATTTTCGGTAGTGTAGCGGATGTTGAGTAAATCACCGAGAGAATAGGGGAGATAGATATGGCAGAATCGATTAAGGGCTTGCGCCGCACCGATTATTGCGGCGTGTTCCGTGAGACGGACGCCGGTCGTGAGGTTACGGTGTTTGGTTGGGTACAGCGCCAGCGTGATCTGGGGCAGCTGATCTTCGTGGATCTGCGTGATCGCACCGGTATTGTTCAGTTGGCCTTTGACCAAGATACCGATAAGGCGGTGTTTGAGAAGGCATTCACCTTGCGCAGTGAGTACGTTGTGGCCGCTCGTGGTGTGGTTCGTGTGCGCTCCTCTCGTAATAGCGAGATTCCCACCGGCGACGTTGAGATTGCCGTAGAGGAGTTGCGCATCCTCAACAAGGCGGAGACTCCTCCTTTTGAGATTATCGAGAATTGTCCCACGGCAGAGGCGACTCGTCTGAAATATCGCTATTTAGACCTGCGCCGTCCCGATCTGCAAAAGAATATCCTAATGCGTCACCGTATTACCAAGGTGATTCGTGATTTCTTTGATAAGAACGGCTTTATCGAGCTGGAGACTCCTATGCTCATAAAGTCTACGCCCGAAGGCGCCCGTGATTTCTTGGTGCCCAGTCGTCTGCATCCCGGCACCTTCTATGCACTGCCTCAGTCTCCTCAGCTGTACAAGCAGTTGAGCATGGTGGCCGGTTTTGACCGTTACGTGCAGTTGGCTCGTTGTTTCCGTGACGAGGATTTGCGCGCAGACCGCCAGCCTGAGTTCACTCAGATTGACTTGGAGATGTCCTTCGTAGATGTTGAGGACGTACTGGCTATTGGTGAAGAGTTTATGCGCTATCTCTTCAAGGAAGTGCTGGACGTAGAGTTGCCTGCCGCTTTGCCTCGTTTGAAATACAACGATGCTATGGAGCGCTATGGCTCTGATAAGCCCGATACTCGTTTCGGTATGGAGATTATTGACCTTACCGATGTGGTGAAGGGTTGTGGTTTTGGCGTGTTCGCCTCTGCGGTGCAAGGCGGCGGTACCGTTCGCTGCTTGACCGCTAAGGGCGCCGCTTCCACCTTGTCCCGTAAAGAGATTGATAAGCTCACTGAGTTTGTCCGTGGCATTGGTGCTAAGGGTCTGGCTTGGGTGCGTTGGGTGGACGAGACTCCTGCTTCCTCCTTCGGTAAGTTCCTGTCCGAAGATGAGATGTCTGCACTGCTGACCACTGCCGGTGCCGAGCAGGGCGACGTGGTGTTGGTGGTGGCCGACACCGTCAAGAAGCACGTGCTTACCACATTGGGTGCTCTGCGATTGGAGTTGGCGAATAAGCTGAACATTCCTCGCGAGGGCTACAATGTGTTGTGGATTACCGAGTTCCCCTTCTTCGAGTGGGATGAGGAGAATCAGACCTGGGTGGCTATGCACCATCCCTTTACCTCGCCCTTGGATGAGTGCGTGCAATATCTGGACACCGATCCCGATAAGGTGTATGCAAAGGCATACGATTTGGTGCTTAACGGTATCGAGCTGGCCTCCGGTTCTATTCGTATCACCGATCCTGATCTGCAGAACCATATGTTCCGTGCACTGGGTCTGTCTCAGGAAGAGGCACAGCAGAAGTTCGGCTTCTTGCTGGATGCGTTCCGTTACGGTGCGCCTCCTCATGGTGGTATGGGTATCGGCCTTGACCGTCTGATTATGCAGATGGTAGGTGCTCCCACTCTGCGCGATGTGATTGCTTATCCTAAGGTACAGAATATGACCGAGCCTATGACTGATTGTCCTTCCGAAGTGGATGATCAGCAGTTGCTCGATTTGGGTATTGGCATTCTGCCACAATAATAAGATTTGCAAACCTGCATCGACCGATGGTCGGTGCAGGTTTTTTATTTTAAGCAATAAATCTGCAATTATTTGTTGAATATTGTTATAAATAATGTTAAAATATAATTTAATGTAAAAAGGGAGGTGTTTTCGTGCATATTCGTCGATGGAACGAGCAAAAACCGAATACGGAATTGGCGGCGGAATTGGCTGAGATGTGCGAGATTCATCCTTTCCTGTCGTTGCTGCTGACTGCCCGTGGCATAGATACGCCCGAACAGGTGTTTTCCTTCCTCGTAGGACAGGAAGAGGAGATTGACCCCTTCGCCTATGCGGATATGTCTGCAGCGGTAGAGCGTGTACAGAGCGCTATTGATGAGAAGCAACGCATACTTGTCTATGGCGATTACGATACGGATGGAATAACTGCTGCGGTTTTGCTGTATACTTATTTGAAGCGGATCGGTGCGGATGTATTGTATCGTCTTCCTCTACGAGACGAAGGCTATGGATTACACTCTGAGAGTGTGGAATGGGCTGCGCAACACGACGTACAACTCATTGTGACTGTTGATACCGGTGTGACCGCTGTGGAGGAAATTGCGCTGGCACGTACTCGTGGTATTGACGTTGTGGTGACCGACCACCATCAGCCGTCAGACCAACTGCCGGATGCGGTTGCGGTTGTGGACCCTCATCGCAAAGACTGCGAAAGCACCTTTAAGGATTTGGCCGGTGTAGGCGTAGCCTTTATGTTGGTATGCGCTCTGTGTGGCGACAGCGAAAAGGTGTTCGCTGATTTCGGCGACTTGTTAGCATTGGGTACACTGGCGGATATGATGCCATTGCAGGGATTTAATCGCGATTTGATGCGTCGTTGCTTGTCTATTTTGGATGCCAGCCGTCGTCCCGGGTTGGTGGCGCTGCGTCGTTTGTGCGGCATTGAGGATAAAACGGTTTCTTCTACGGATGTGAGTTATCGACTGTCTCCTCGTTTGAATGCGGCCGGACGTATGGAGGATCCGCATATTTCGGCGCGTTTGTTGTTAGCTGACACCGTGGATGAGGCGATGGAAGTAGCAAATAAATTACAGGAAATCAATGCACAACGGCAAGAGGCTACTGCAACTATTTCCGCACAGGTAGATTTGCAGCTGGAGCGACATCCCGAGTGGTTGTGTGGCCGAGTTTTGGTCGTATCCGGCGAGAATTGGATGACCGGCTTACTGGGTGTAGTTGCCTCGAGGTTGATGGACCGCTATGGCAAACCCGTGGTAGTATTGAGTATTGGAAATGACGGTATTGCCCATGGCTCTTGCCGTAGTTTGGACGACTTTTCTATTTATGACGCAGTTACCGCCTGCTCGAACTATACTCTGACCTTTGGAGGCCACGATCTGGCATGTGGTGTATCAGTGGCAGCGGATAGAATTGATGCGTTTCGTGCGGCCATCAACGCCTATGCAGCAAAAGTAAGCTCGGATATGCCTTCGTTGCAATGGGAGCTTACCGTTCGTCTGCGCCCGGACCAAATTAGTGGCGAAAAACTGACGCTATTGCAGGTGCTGGCGCCGTTTGGTATGGGGAATCCTGTACCATTATTTGGTCTGTATCGTATGCGATTGGATAATATTACGGCTATGGGTGGCGGTAAGCATTTGCGCCTATCTTTGAGCCGCGACGGCGTGCGCATTAGTGCGGTTAAGTTTCATACCATACCCGAGGAGTTTCCCATTCCTTGTGGTGCTATCGTGAACTGTGTTGTTAGTTTGGATAAAGACGAATTCCGTGGCAATAACACCGTTAGCGTTCAGGTTAAGGATATTTGTTATGCGGATACTGACCGTGATCAACTGATGGACGATTTGCGCACGTTTGAAGCGGTGTTGCGTGGCGAAGCGCATCCCGCCCCGGAACGTGCTTTGGCTGCAAGAGAGCAGTTAGCGCGTCTTTACAATATGCTGGCGGCCTGTAAGGAGTGGAACGGAACGCCCGAACAGTTGCAACATGCTTTGGGCGAGGGTGCTCCAAACTATTTACAGGTGTTGATTTCTCTTGAAATTTGGCGACAGGCAGGTTTAATTGACTGGTACGATCGAGGCGAAAAAATCACTGTAAAAATGCGCCCGATTGCAGGAAAAGTAGATTTATCTACCACGCCTTTGTGGCAATATATTATGAAAGGAGATGTGGAGAATGTCTGAAACGGTTGAGAGAAAAGAAGATATTATTGAACAATTGGAAACCTTGATTGCAGAAAGCGATAAATCTTATGACATTGTCCGCATCCGCGAGGCCGTTGCGTTAGCTATTAGCGCTCACGATGGTCAAATGCGCCGTTCCGGTGAAGAGTATGTCTGTCATCCGTTGCATGTGGCGTGTATTTTGGTAGAAATCGGTATGGATAGCGACGCTGTCGTGGCAGGTTTGCTTCACGATGTGGTTGAGGATACCGAAGTTGAGTTGTCTGAAATTGTTCGTCGTTTTGGTCAGGACGTGGCTAATCTGGTGGATGGTGTGACAAAGATTACCCAGATGACTTTTTCCACGAAAGAGGAGCAACAGGCGGAGAATGTTCGCAAAATGTTGTTGGCCATGGCGAAGGACGTCCGTGTGATGATCATCAAATTGGCGGACCGTCTGCATAATATGCGCACAAGTGATGGATGGGATCCTCAAAAACAGCGTGACAAGGCCAAGGAGACGATGGATATCTATGCGCCGCTGGCACACCGTCTAGGTATCCGTACTATTAAAGAAGAGCTGGAAGACCTGTCGTTGCGTGTGCTGGATCCGATTGCATGCCAAGAGATTGAGCAGAATTTGGCTTCTCACGCTGTGGAGCGAGAGGCATTTCTGCAGAGTATTCAGGAGCGCATTCAGGAGAATCTGGCTAAGTACGGCATTGAGGCGCAGATCTTCGGCCGTGTGAAGGGCTTTACAGGCATCTATCGTAAGATGTATATGCGTGGCCGTTCGTTTGACGAAATCTTCGATATCTATGCCGTGCGTGTGATCGTGGATAATGTCAACGACTGCTATAATGCATTGGGCGTTGTGCACGAGATGTTCCGCCCCTTGCCGAATCGATTTAAGGACTATATTTCCACGCCTAAGGCAAATATGTATCAGTCTTTGCACACCACGGTAGTAAGCAAGGAGAAGATTCCTTTTGAGGTGCAGATTCGTACTTGGGAGATGCACTATACGGCGGAATACGGTATTGCGGCGCACTGGAAATATAAAGCAGGCATTCAGAAAAAAGACAAGCTGGAAGAGCGCCTTGCATGGGTGCGTCAGTTTATCGAAAATCAGCAGGATGTGGACGATGCCGAGGATATTGTTCAAAGCATTAAGACCGACCTGGATATCGAGGACGTGTTCGTTTTCACACCTAAGGGTGACGTGGTGACATTGCCTGAAGGCAGTACGGTCATTGATTTTGCCTATGCCATTCACACAGCTGTGGGCAATCGTATGATTGGTGCTAAGGTCAACGGTCGTATCGTTCCACTGGAATATAAGGTTAAGACGGGCGAAATCGTAGAGGTGCTTACCACCTCTGCCGCTAATCACGGCCCCAGTCGTGATTGGCTGAATATCGTCCATACCAGCGAGGCCAGAAATAAGATTCGCGGCTGGTTTAAGAAAGAGCGCCGCGAGGAAAATATACAGCAGGGACGTGCCTTGCTGGAGCGGGAGTTGTCTCGCAATCTAATTCGTCTCCCCGACGACCGTATGGAGCAGTTCCTGATGGCACAGGCAAAGAAACAGCATTGTGCATCTCTGGACGACTTTTATGCCGCTATCGGTTACGGCGGCGTGGTGCTGTCTCGATTGATTCCTCGTATGAAAGAGGAATATATGCGTATGCAGAGGGAGGAACAGGCGGCCGCTACACCGATTACAGCCGTCACGACACCTCCTCGCCGTCGTCAGCACAATGGCGGCGTGATTATCGATCAGATGGACGATTGTCTCGTTAAGTTTGCTCAGTGCTGTAATCCTGTGCCGGGTGACGCCATCATTGGCTTTATTACCCGTGGTTACGGTGTTTCGATACATCGTTGCGATTGCACGAACGTACCGCAGGATATGGAGAATTGCCCCAACAAAGAACGCTGGATTGCGGTGCATTGGGAGCAGTCTCAGACGACCGAGTTTAATGCGAATCTGCGTATTGTCGCTAACGATTCGGTGAATCTGTTGCTGAAGATTGCCACAACGCTGTCGAATCTGCATATTCCCGTGCATTCCATCAATGCCCGAGATCAAGAAGTGGGCGCGTTGGTGTCCATCACCATTGCTGTGGGCAGTGTGGAGCATTTGCAGTACGTGATTGGCAAACTGCGTGCCATTCCCGGTGTGGATGACGTGCAGCGCACCGGTATGTAAAAGGAGATTTCTTATGAAGGCCGTGTATCAGCGAGTGACCGAGGCTTCGGTCACGGTGGGAGAAAAGCAAATCGCTTGCATTGACGACGGTGTGCTGTTGCTGGTGGGCGTTTGCGACGGCGATACTGAGCAGGAAGCTCAGGTGCTGGCGAAAAAAGTGGCAGAATTGCGTGTGTTCTGCGACGAAAACGATAAGATGAATCTATCGGTTTTGGATATCGGCGGCAGTGTACTGGCGGTATCGCAGTTTACCCTCTGTGCCAATACCGCCCGTGGTCGCCGTCCCGACTTTTTCGGCGCAGCCAAGCCCGATGTGGCACAGCCATTGTTTGACTATTTCGTCAACTGTTTGCGTGATATGGGCATATCGGATGTACAGACAGGCGAGTTTGGTGCCGATATGCAGGTGCGTCTGCTGAATGACGGCCCTGTGACCATTCTGTTGGACACGGATACTTGGAAACGGAGTGGTAAGTAATGACTTTGCGCACGCTGTGCTTGGGTGCGTTGGACACCAATTGCTATATCGTGTGGGACGAGTCTCACGTGGCCATGATTGTTGACCCAGCAGACGAGGCGGACAAGATTCTGTCTGTTATCGAGGCGGAAGGGTTGAAGGTTGTTGCTGTGGTGCTCACTCACGCCCATTTTGACCATATGTTGGCGGCTGAGGCCATTTGTGCGTCCACAGGTGCTGATCTCTATGTTGGAATTGGCGATGAAGCGGCGCTATCCGACCCAACACGCAACTTGTCGGGTGTGTTTGGGATGTGTGCGCCCCTTCGTATGCAAGCGGATAAGACAGTATGCGAGGCAGACGTGATATCAGTAGGGGAGATGTCTTTTACCGTGCTGGAAACGCCCGGTCATACGCCCGGTTGCATTTGCTTATGGTGTGACGGCGTGCTGTTTGCGGGCGATACACTGTTTTATGACAGCATTGGTCGTGTGGATTTCCCCGGAGGTAACGTCCCCGCTATGTTGGCTTCTCTGCGGCGTTTGGCATCTATGCCACGGGATACGCAAGTGTATTCCGGACACGGTCCTGCGACGACTATCGGGCGAGAAATTGAACATAATCCGTATTTACAGCGTATTTAATCTTAAAGGAGGACCCGCTATGCATTTGTATTTGCGTGGTCATGATTATCATTTTGAATTAGAAAACGTGTGCCGACTGTTTTTGCCTCTGGAAAAGGTGGAAACCCATCACGAAGAGGAACCGTCTCTCTGTGACGGACTCATTGTGCAGTGCGATATGGCACCGATGGGTGAGGGGTATCACTTGGCATGCCGTGTGCGCTTAGACGGCTTCGACGAACGCTTGATGGCTGAAGTGGCAAAAGATGCCGACAGTGAACTGGAATTGTGCACGCTACTGTATCATTTGCTTGTAAAGCTACTTGGCTTTACGCACGGATGGGGCTTGATTACAGGGGTTCGCCCTGTCAAATTGCTTCGCCGTCTCACGCGTGAGATGGGAAGGGAAGCAGCGCTGGACTATTACCGGAATAAGCTTTTGGTCAGTGAGGCGAAGACCTCTCTGTGCGAGACCACCTTGCGAATGGAGGACCAATTGTTGGCGCTGTCTCGACCGGATTCTTTCAGTCTGTATGTGTCCATACCTTTCTGTCCCACTCGATGTGATTATTGTTCTTTTGTGTCCCAGACTGTGGTGCAGGCGAAGAAATTGATTCCTACTTATGTGGAGCAACTCTGCCGAGAAATCGCCTATACCGGCGAATTGGCACGGCAACTGGGATTGCGCTTGGAGACGGTGTATTTTGGCGGAGGTACGCCTACAACCTTGTCGGCAGAGCAACTGACGGATTTGTTCCGTGCCGTGGAGAACTCCTTTGATTTGTCTACTGTGCGTGAGTATACCGTTGAGGCGGGCCGACCTGATACGGTTACACCTGAGAAGATGGCGGCCATCCATGCCGCCGGTGTGGGCCGCGTGAGCATCAATCCCCAAACCTTGCAGCCTGCGGTGCTGGCCGGTATCGGGCGCAAGCACACGGTAGAACAATTCTATAATGCTTTTGAAATGGCTCGTAAGGCAGGATTTGCCAATATCAACACCGATTTGATTGCAGGTCTTCCGGGCGACGATTATGAAGGTTTTGCCGATACCTTGGACCGCATTTTGGCGTTGAATCCCGAAAGTGTGACGGTGCATACCCTGTCTATGAAACGTGCCTCGAACATTATGTTACAGCATCGCCCTGATTTTGGCGTAGAAGACGACGCAGTGCGTATGGTGCGTCTGTCGGCAGAGCAATTGCCACAAGCAGGATACGTTCCGTATTATCTTTACCGCCAGAGCCGTACGGTTGGCAATCAGGAGAACGTGGGCTGGTCAAAGCCCGGTTGCGAGGGGCTGTACAACGTCTACATTATGGATGAGACACATACTATTTTAGGTTGCGGTGCCGGTGCGGTGAGCAAGCTCAAACAACCCGGCACGGACTATCTGGAGCGTATTTTCAACTATAAGTTCCCCTATGAGTACAACACCGGCTTGGAGGAAATGCTTCGTCGCAAACAAGCGGTGACCACGTTCTATGAGACCTACGGGATTCAATAACATCCGAGAAAAGGAGTGGAGGATATGACGACTTGGGAAGAGGTTGTGTGCAAGGCGAAAGAATTGGCCGATGCCGCAGGGCGAAAAGCCTCTGACGTGGCGGAAGTCGCCAAACAGAAGATGAAAATCGCCGAAAACGAGCGCGCCATCCGTGTGGCGCTGGAAGCGTTGGGCGGCATGCTGTACGAGAGTCGCAAGGACGGCGCGGAGATGAACGAGGAGCTGCTGGCCGAGCTGGTGGCACAGGTAGACGAACTCACCGCCGCAAACGAGCAGTTGCAGGCGGAAATTGACAACCGCCGTGGTTGCAAGACTTGTGAGTGTGGAGCTACGAATCCCGAGGGCGCCGCCTATTGCAACGCTTGCGGCAAAGAATTGTAATTAAAAAAGACGGACAGTTGTAAAACTGTCCGTCTTTTTTAGTTGTATTCATCCAAAAAAGAGGTGTAGGTATCGCCTTTTCGATAGCCGATGATGGTTTCCAAATTTACGTTTTCGGCACTACGGAAGATGTTGATATCCACCTGCGGATTGACTTTGCGCAGGTGTGCGAGCAGGTCTTTCACCTCGGCGCGCTTGGAGCCGAAATCTTCGCTCTCGCTGTCGGTGATCGAGCAGGCGCAGCGCACAAACTCCAATTCGTTATAGCGTGCCCATGCGGCAATATCTTTTTCTCTCACCAGATAGAGAGGACGGATGAGCTCCATTCCCTCAAAGTTGAGGCTGTGTAGCTTTGGCATCATGGTGCGCATTTCGGCGGCGTACAGCATACTCATCAAGATGGTCTCGATGACGTCGTCAAAATGATGACCAAGGGCGATTTTATTGCAGCCCAACTCCTTGGCAAACTTATAGAGATATCCTCGGCGCATTCGTGCGCAGAGATAGCAGGGAGAGCCGTCTTGTTTTTCCACAACGGAAAAGATGGGGCTGTCGTAAATGTGGGCAGGGATGTCCAATTCTTGCAGCAGTGCTTCGATACGCTGACGGTTTTCGGGACGATAACCGGGATCCATCACGATGAATTCCAGCTCAAAAGGCACCTCGCTGCCGTGGCGTTGCAATTCCTGCAAGCATTTAGCAAGCAAAAAAGAATCCTTGCCACCGGAGATACAGACGGCGATTTTATCGCCTGCTTCAATCATACGATAGTCTTTCAGACCACCGATAAATTGATTCCAAATGGGTTTGCGGTATTTTTTAATGATACTGCGCTCAATTTGCTGGCTACGGGTCATACTTAGCCTCCTTTTTTGCTGTGGATCACCTGTTTCAGGCTACTCAGCAATAGGCGGAAGTTGAGGACCAGTACGACCGCAAAGAGAGCGGAGCAGATATATTCCCAACCGGGAACCTCAAATACCATAATGAGACATTGAGCAATTGTGAGCCCCATATTGGCGGTAAAGCGAGGCATGTTCCAGCCGATGGGGATGAATTTACGGGTGTGGAAGGCACGGAGCAACACCACCAAACCATAGCTGAGCGCCGTGGCGATGGCGGCGCCGTGTGCGCCCATAAGGGGAATCAAAGTAAAGTTAGCAATCAAATTGACAACGGTGCCGATGATGGTGGTGACCAGCGAACTCTTGCTCTGCTTTTCAACTACGTAAATGGTGCCGAGGAAGGTAACGAAGCAGGACATGGCGGTAGCCATCACGAGGGTGGGGATGTATTGCCACGAATCGTAGAAGTTGTCGGCAGCCATAATGCGGGTAATCAGTTTAGCGCCTACGATGAGGGCAGAAGCACCAACGAAGATGATGGATTGATACATCGCAAACACGTTGGTAAAGAACTTTTGCCGCTCCAGACGGCTCTTTTCGCTGAGTACCGACATCTGCCACGCATCCATAAAAATGCCGCACACCATAATCAGCATGTTGGGCAGGCGGTAGGCCAGAGAGTAAATGCCGTTGGCGGCCTCGCTGACCATCACGGTAACCATATAGCGGTCGGAATAGTCGGTAATCCACCACAGGGCGGAATTGGGAATCAGAGGAATGGAGTAGCGGAGCATCGCTTTGGTGACGTTCTTTTTGAGCTTGTCAAAGCGAATGAGTTTGTAGAGTTTGCCGCTGATAATGAGAATAACGGAGCAGGTGACGTCGCTCAGAGCGATGGCTAAGATGTAGCCGACGATGCCCATATCCCACACGGCAAGGAAGAGAATATCCAGCACCACGGTGATGGCGGTGCCGATAATCACGCAAATGGTAAAGAGCGTTGCCTTGTGCATACTCTTGACGCAGTAGGCGAAGAGATAGTGCGTGGTGGCGCAGAAAACAAAGAGATATACCAGCAGGGCGTTATCGCCAACGTGCGGTATCAGACGCACCAAGGGATAGAATAGCAAGAAGATGAGAAAACCGATGATATTGACCGTAAGACCCGTGGTCAGTACCGAGCTACGGTCGGTTTCGCCATCCATACCGAAGCGGAGTACCGCTTGGTTAATGCCGAGAGAGACGAGGGGCATCAGCAGATTGGCGGTCTGCACCACCAAATCGACGACACCGAATTCAGCCTCCGACAGGGTATGGGTGTAGAGAGGAGTCAGCACCACATAGGTCATTAGTTTAGAGATAACGGTGCCGATACCCAAAATCAAGGTGAAAGACAGCAGTTTCGTATAGCGATTGCTTTTATTCATTAGGCGCCTCCTCTCGATTAGATTCGTTCAAAACAATATGTTACCACATTATTGTGGGAATTACAAGTGCGCCTTGACAATTCTTTGAGAAAACCATAGAATAAAGGAGAGGTGAGACGATGTTTTGGAGATGGAAGAAAAAATCCGAAGTCAGCGAAACGGCTCTGCGATTGGATGGCAAGCTGCTGACACTGGTTTGCCGCCGATATATGGATGAGAACGGTAGTCCCCAAGAGGAAGGCCTCGGTCGTGGTGGTCGCATTGATACCGCCAACGGCCACGTGATTCTCACCACCGACAAGGGTGAGGTGTTCGTCAACAGCGACATCTCCACCGTCGAGTGCGGCGAATTGATGTCTAAGGGCGGCGCTATGTTCACCGGAATAAACGAACTGACGGGTAAAGAAGAAACGATTGTGTGCTATTACACGAAAAGACAGTAAGCAGAGGTGTTTTTATGCTGTGTATCGTTCCGCTTGATGTTTCCAATGAGTGGTATCGTAAAACCGCTGAATTGGCACGTACGTGCTCTTTTCAAGGATCCGGAGAGTTTTTATATAGTTTGATGTTGGATGAATCTTTGTGCGAATACGAAAAGGTATTCGCCGCTATTATTGATGACTCCGTAGTTGGTTTTTGCGCTCTCGTTAAAGAAAGCTGTTGCGATAGCGATGATGAGCCCTGGCTGGATTTTTTGTTTGTGGACGAAAAGTATCGTAACAAAGGCATTGCACGATTGCTTGTCGAAGCCGTTTGTGAGTATGCAAAGTCGCTGAACTTCGAGCAGGTATTCTTGTGTACCGCCACTCATCGTGAGTATTATGAAAAATTGGGATTCTCGTTAGTATGTGATTCTGAAATCAACGAAAACACGATGGGAACAGTTATGGAGAAAGAGTTGGTATAAGTAAAAGCCTGCCGATTACGGCAGGCTTTTTGAGTTATGGGTTTAGGAAATATAGTCGGTTACACAGTCGTACCAATGAACGTAGGTTACGCCGTTGATGGTCAGCGTTTCGTTTTCGGGGAGCATCTCTGTCCATAGTTTACCGTAACGGTTGTAGGCCCAATCGATTCTATTGAATCTGCGCCACAGAATCGCACGCCCGTTTTTGTCCAAATAGTGCTCGCACACCATACCGCCTTTTTTGCTGTTCTGATAATCGATAAGGCGCACCGTATCGTAAGATGTACCGTTAATTGTCACCGTGTATCGGCCGACGATGTCGGAAACGTCATCTTCCGTAGGCAGGACGAGACCTTGATTGGTTTCGGCGATTTTCCCTTCTGTGGTACGATGGGTAAGAAAACCGCAGTTATCCTCACCGATACCGTAATTATCGTGGAAATCGGAATCTAAAAAGGTTGTGATTCTTTGCGTACTGTTTTGATCAGTAAAAACGCCACCCAAATAGCGACAATGTGTATCGGTTAATTGAGCAAAGATGGTAGATTCTTCCGTGGTGGAATCATCTTGGTATTTCTTTTGAATCGTGACACCTTCAATGCCGTGTACAGCGATTTTGCCGGTGACGTTTAGTTGAAATATGCCGTTTTGATTTCGCTCCGACATATCGTATATTCCAAACGAGACGGTTTCTCCCATTCGGGGGATGATAAACATTCCGGGCAATTCTTCGTGAATCACATTAAACGGAGCAAGGTCGGATTTGATAATTTGATATTCCGGCAAGTGTTCAGGCAATTTTTTCATAGTACTTTCTCCTTTCGACGATGGCTTGTGGGGGTAATGTTCTTTGAATTTCCGTTTTGCATAATGTAATCGGCTTTTTACCGTACCGAGGGGGATGGATAACCGTTGAGCAATTTCTTCTTGTGAGCAATCCTTGAAAAAATACAGATAGAGTATTTGCTGTTCTTTATCGCCCAACATATCCAAGGTATCACGCACAATACTGTGTTCCGTGATACCACATCTTCCTGTATGCAACACCGATTCAGACAACACCTCCAAAGAAACATTCATATCCTTGGCTTTTCGTCGATAATAGTCGTTGCATTTGTGGCTGGCGATGCCGATGAGCCACGCCTTGAATGCAGAATGATTTTTGAGAGAATTAAATTTCATTGTGGCGGTTAGACATACATCTTGGATGATATCTTCGGCGTCGTGTTTGTTACTTATTCTGTACTTGACATAACGCTCAAGCGGCACAAGGTGTTCAAGCAACAGTCTTTCGAATTCATTCACATTACCACCTCCTTGCATATGCTTTTGAAATCGATTTCATCTATAGAGTCGAAAAGAAATGTGAAAAAGTTCAATGATACAAGAAAGATATTATAATTTCCAAAAACACCTCGACGATTTTCGTCGAGTTGTTTTGTGGTCATAATTCTATTCTGATGCTTTCGATACACACATTTCCAATTACATTGTTCGAGCAAACCGACAGCGGCACACCTTCGTAGGAGAGCAGTGACCAGTAGCAATCGTTTTGCTCATCGTGTCCATCGGTGGGAGGGACGGAAATCGACACCTCACGGATGGGAACGGTGAGGCCTGTTCCGGTGTATTTGAGGTAAGCCTCCTTCATCGTCCACAGGCGGGTGAAATGCGGCTCGGTGTCCAACTTGACCCATGACAATTCCTCAGAGGAGGTACTGCGCGCCGCCAAGCGAGGACATACCTTTCGGGGTGCTTGTGCGTCGATGCCGATTTCGCCATCGGCAACGGCGAGAAATACCCATTTGTCCGAATGAGTAATGCTGAAATAGGTGTCGGGATTATCGGCAAGATAGGGCTTTCCGTTTTCGCCATAGGCGAGGGTGGGAGCAACGCCGTTTATGCCCAGCACTTTCGTCAGCAGTAGACCTGCGGCGGCGCACTGCGCCCGCTTGAGCGGCACACGCAGGCGGCGAATGCGACTGCGGCGTTTATCATCCAAATAGGGGAGGGCATGCGCCACAGCGTCCTCGGCAAGCCACGGCGTGCAATCGACGGCATAGATGGTCACGGGTATCGCTCCTTTCCAAAAGTTTGTGAGTGTATTTTATCACAAAAATGCACGCTCGTCAATTGACACAGCGAGGTAAAATTGGTATAATATCTGCATTATGTTCAAAGGAGAAATCTATGGATATTTTAGAAACGTTAGTAGCCGAATTCAAATTGCAGCGACAGCACGTGGAGAACGTGATTGCTCTGCTGGATGACGGCAATACCATTCCTTTTATTGCCCGTTATCGTAAGGAGCAGACCGGTTCGCTGGACGATCAGGTGTTGCGTGAATTAGCGGAGCGCCTGACCTATTTGCGCAATCTCAATGAAACCCGTGAAAAGTATCGTGCCACCATTGCCGAGCAGGGTGCGCTGACCGAGGAGTTGTCTGCGGCGCTGGATGCGGCCACCACTATGACCGAGCTGGACGACCTATACCGTCCTTATCGCCCCAAGCGCCGCACCCGTGCCACCGTGGCAAAGGAGCGCGGTCTGCAACCTCTGGCGGATACGCTGTATGCCCAGGAGTCGAATGGAGAGGACCCGTACGTGCTGGCCGAAGCTTATATCACCGAGGACGTGCCTACCGTGGAGGATGCGCTGGCAGGTGCGCGTGATATCATCGCCGAACTGATTGCCGATGACGCCAACGTGCGCAAGCGTCTGCGTGTGGTGTGCTTTGCCAATGGTTTCTTGACCTCTAAGGCGGCAAAAGAAGAGGATAGCGTTTATGCGAACTACTATGATTTCCGTGAGCCGCTGAATAAGGTGCCGGGTCATCGTGTGCTGGCCATCAACCGCGGCGAGCGCGAGGAGTTTTTGAAAGTTCACGTGGAGTTTGACCCTGCTCACGCTATGCGTATCGTCTACTCCGAACATCTCAAGGCGGATTGCCCTGCCACGGCGCAGGTGCAGATGGCGGCTGAGGATTCCTATGATCGCCTGATTTTCCCCTCTTTGGAGCGAGAAATGCGCAACATACTGTCCGATACGGCCAGTGAAGCGGCCATTAAGGTGTTTGGCGTGAATCTGCGCCAACTTCTAATGCAACCTCCCGTCAAGGGCAGGGTCACCTTGGGTCTCGACCCCGGTTATCAGCACGGCTGTAAGTGCGCCGTCATTGACCCGACGGGCAAGGTGCTGGATACCGGTATTATCTATCCCGTGCCGCAATTTAAGCGGATGGAACAGGCGCAAAAGACCATCTTGGGCTTCATTAAGAAGCACAAGGTGGAGGTTATCGCCATCGGCAACGGCACCGCCTCCCACGAGACGGAGGTGTTCACCGCCGATTTGATTCGTGAGAACAACCTGACGGGTGTTTCCTATATGGTGATCAGCGAGGCAGGTGCTTCCGTATACTCTGCCTCTAAGCTGGCGGCGCAGGAATTCCCCGATTACGACGTCAATCTGCGTTCTGCGGTGTCTATCGCCCGTCGTATGCAGGACCCTCTGGCAGAATTGGTGAAAATCGACCCCAAAGCCATCGGCGTGGGACAGTATCAGCACGATCTGCCCCAATCTCGTTTGTCCGAGACGCTCAACGGTGTGGTGGAATCCTGCGTGAACGCGGTGGGCGTGGATTTGAATACCGCTTCCGCTCCACTGCTGACGCAGGTGGCAGGTATCAACGCCACCGTAGCGAAGAATATCGTAACCTATCGTGAGGAGAATGGCGTGTTCACCTCCCGTGCAGCGCTGAAAAAGGTGCCGAAACTCGGCCCTAAAGCCTTCGAGCAGTGTGCGGGCTTCCTGCGCGTGCCGGAGAGCAAGAATTTGCTTGACCACACCGCCGTGCACCCCGAGAGCTATCCCGTAGCGAAAGAATTGTTGGAGATTTGCGGCCTGACGGTGAAGGATTTGTCTCCCTTGCAGGAAAAGGTGGACGCCATCGGTATCGCCGTTTTGGCGGAGAAGTTGGGCGTGGGTGTGCCCACCCTGACGGATATCATCGCCGAATTGCAGCATCCCGGCCGTGACCCGCGTGACGAACTGCCTGCGCCGCTGCTGCGCACCGATATTCTCGGCATTGAGTCGCTGAAAGAGGGTATGGAGCTGACCGGCACGGTGCGTAACGTCATCGATTTTGGCGCATTTATTGACATCGGCGTACATCAGGATGGTCTGGTGCATATTTCCCAGATTACCAACCGCTTTATCAAGCACCCCTCCGAGGTGCTGAAGGTGGGCGATATTGTCAAAGTGTGGGTGCTGTCCGTTGATGTGGCGAAAAAGCGCATCGGTTTGACTATGAAACAACCCAAGAACTCTTGACAAACGGCTCAAAAAGGGCTATGATATGGGGCGTGGATTTTCCACGCCCCACACATGCCGCTGTGGTGGAATAGGCAGACACAAGGGACTTAAAATCCCTCGGTAGAAATACCGTACCGGTTCGACCCCGGTCAGCGGCACCAAGAAAACCCGACACGCTCTTGCGTGCCGGGTTTTCTTCTTGTTGCCCCCGACCGTTGTGAAGAACCGGTTTAGTTTGCCGCAGGCAAACTATAGAAGGCTGGCGAAGCCAGCCGCCGCGGTTCGAACCTGGTCAGTTCAATGTTCAACCTGTGGTTGAGCGATTTCAACGTTTCTTTTATTGCGAATGGCTTACCGCTTTGCTATACTCAAGTTGAAAGGAGCGATGATTATGGATAATATTAATAGCATTTTAGGAGAAAATATTCGAAAGTTTCGTAAAGAAATGAATTTGACGCAGGAGGAGCTTGCAGATAAGATAGGTGTAACATATCAAGCAGTATCTAAATGGGAAAATGCACAGTCTGCGCCGGATGTATCGTTTTTGCCAATGTTGGCGGATTTGTTTGGTTGCTCCATTGATGATTTGTTTTCCTATACTTCTAAGCAAAGTGGTGGTTATCCAAATTTTGATTGGAATCTCAATGATATGGATGATGTTCCCGAAGATGTTAGGGCTATGGTTATAAATCAATTGCGCAGAAATATGGGCAAAGGAAGTGCGCATGACAAATACCTTAGTATTATTGCTGAAAATGTGGAAGGGAAATTTGAATGGAATAAAGAGAATATCGACCGTTATTTGGATGCGTTTGGAGATCTTTTACGTGAACACATGCCAAATAAATAATGTTTCCTTTTCTCAATTCAACCAATACTTGGATTTGAAACAACTAATTGATAATTGTATTCTTTTGCCTTTTTGATATAATGTAATCACACCGGTGAACACAATATTGGAGGTGCGATTATGCAACTGAATTTAGGTAAAAGAATACGAGAGCTTCGTAAACGCGACGGCCGAATACAAGAATCCCTTGCTGATGCTTT
Source organism: Acutalibacteraceae bacterium (assembly GCA_045544815.1). GTDB lineage: Bacteria > Bacillota > Clostridia > Oscillospirales > Acutalibacteraceae > UBA5905. The sequence goes on from JAZPZT010000074.1 coordinate 37,466, forward strand.
GGGCGTAACCTCGCAGGCGATATCGCGTTGGGAAGCCGATGGTGGCTATCCTGACATGGAATTGATACCTGCCATTGCGAATTACTTTCATATATCGATCGATGAATTGTTCGGATATAGTTCGGACAGAGAGGAAAAGATTAAGAGTGTTTTAGCAGAAGCCGATAGAGTTCTTAAAAACCAAGGATTCACTTATTATGTGGGAAGCATATCGGAAGAAGTTAAAACATGTATTGATTTGTTACGTAGCGCTGCCGATGAATTTCCGAATGAACCGAGGATTTTGTCAAAGTTGGCTCAAATGCTTCATTTTTGGGGATTTAGCGAACAAGGTTTGAGAAGTGAATATGACGTCGACTCCGGCGTTGCGCATTATGACATTAATTATCATGCACAGAATACCTATTGGCAGGAAGCGTTAGCCGAATATGAGAAGCTGTTGAAATCTAACCCTTCCGCCGAAGACCGTGAAATTGCAATTTGCCAAATGGTTCCTCTTTATTGCAGAATGGGTAAATTTAAGGAAGCAAAGGCATTAGCGGAAGCTCAAAATTCGATCATCATCTGCAAAGAAATGCTTTTACCGATGGCAACAGCCGGTGAAGAAATGATGCAATATCAGGGAGAGCGAATTATGACGCTCCTCGCACAGCTTCGGTTGTCTGTATCCGATGCGATGGCAGCTAAAAATGGTTTAAGTACCTCGGAATATAATTGCAAAATCCTCTTGGCTATACTTAGTGTATATGAGACAATCTTCGAGGACGGCAAATGTGGTGCTTATCACCAAGCTATTGGTAACATCTACATGCATTTGGCAAATTATGAGGCTTATTTCGGTGGAGATTTCGAAAAAGCATTTGACTTTTTTGACAAAGGGTTTGATCATTGCAGAGAATATGAGCGAATAGCCAATGAAGGTAATTATTCTTATTCTGCGCCTTTGGTAGCTCATTTGAAACCCATTGCGAAAGGGGATTTGCGTACCATTGGAGAGAACTTTTGGCAGAAAGAGATCAAGCACTTCCCGGAAAATTTTAAAAACGAGCTTCGCAAGAATGAAAAATATGCAGTCTGCTTTGAGTAGTATGCAAATGAATGAAAATCCCCGACACACCCGTGTCGGGGATTTTCTCTCTTTTTCTTTGCACATTCTCTTGCAATCTTTTCCATCTATGGTATAATAGACCCAACAACCTATGGAGGTGCTGATATGAAACTAACCTTAACCGAAAAAGCAAAATCTCTCGGTATTCGTCAGGATATGCTGGACACCGCTCTGGTGTCTGCCGGTAACCCTGCCAAGATCGCGGCGGTGATGCGCAAGGCACAGTCCGGTCAGCGTATCACCATCGGTGTCATCGGTGGCAGCGTGACCCACGGTGCGTCTGCTTCGATCAAGGAGAACAGCTACGCCGGTCTGCTGCGCAAGTGGTGGGAGGACACCTTCCCGATGTCCACCATTTCCTATATCAACGCCGGTTACAGCGGCACCTCCAGCCTGCTGGGCGTGCACCGCGTGGACGAGATGCTGTTGTCCCATAACCCCGATTTCGTTCTGGTGGAGTTTGCGGTCAACGATATCATCCAGGATTTCCAGGCAGAGTCTTATGCCAGCCTGTTGCATAAGATCCTTACCGCCGAGTGCGCTCCTGCGGTGATGGCGCTGTTCGTCATGAACGAGGGCGGTATCAACGCACAGGCGGATCAGCAGCCTATCTGCGCCCACTACGACCTGCCTATGATCAGCTATCGTGACGCTGTGTGGCCGGAGGTCAAGACCGAGCAGAATCCCGACGGTCAGTATATCTGGCGTGACATCTGCGCCGACTGGGTGCATCCCACCGATAAGGGTCACGCCATCGTGGGCGAGTTGGTCAACTCCTACCTGACTGAGGTGTACAAGGCGATGAACGACATTTCTGCCGATCTGCCTGAGATTCCTGCGCCTTATCGTCCCTATACCTTCGAGAACGCCAAGTGGTATCACTGCGAGAACACCGTGCCTGTGTCGATGGGTAGCTTTAAGGTGTTCACTAAGGAGTGCTGCTCCTGGCAGAACGAGGGCGAGGAGCCGCTGGTTATCAAGGTGAGCGGCAAGCGCATTATCCTGCCCATCTGCACGCCCTATTCCGATAACCTGAAGATGACCGTGCGTGTGGACGGCGTGGAGAAGAGCCTGCCCGAGTACATCATTCGCGGCGGTATCTTCACCAATTTCATCATTCTTGACGACGCCGAGGCCGGTGAGCACATCGTGGAGATCATCCCCAACGGTGACACTGTGTGGTGCGGCGGCTTGTTGGTATCTTGATATGAAGAGAGTTTTTATTCGTGCATTGACACTGATTATGGCTGTGTCAATGCTGTTTGTAAGCGCCTGCGGTAAAGAGGGCGTATCCGACAACGCTGCCGAGTCGACCGCTTCCACGACGGCTACGACTATAGTAACGGAAGGTGCAGACAACAAAACAACCACCCCAGAGAATACGACTACGACCGCTACGGCAGGGGAGAGTACTACCGCTACTACGGCGAAGCCGACGGCTTCTCAGACGATTGCACTGACAAAGCCAAGCAAGACGGGCACGACAGCGGCAAACCCGCAGAATCCGACCTCTGCTTTTGTGGCGGAGTTCGAGGGCTGGCTGGAAAATCTGACCGAGTACACAATCGGAACTCCGAAGATGACTACCGTTACCGATGGCACGGTGATGACCTATACTCTCACGGGTGCGAAGAATACGGCGGATTATTGCGTGCATATTCACAGCGCGAAAGATAAGAGCATTCGTGCCGCTTTCGTGATAGTAGCGGAGCAGGATTACGATTTCATCTTCTCGGTGATTTCCTATTATGTCTACGCTTCGTTGGGACTGACGAAGATGGATGCGGATGCTTTTTTGGCGCAGTTTGATGCCTTTCCCGATGAGTTGAAACTGGAGAATACGGCTGAGGGCGATTATCGTATGTCTTGTGTTATGGCAGACGAATTTTTGACCTTTGCCGTAGCCGGTAAGGATGTGCCTGCCGTAACATCGAAGTTGGTAGGCCAGTATTTGCAGAGCGTGGCGTGCGGTGGCTGCTATGACGATGTCAATCGTGCCCTCAACTATATGGTGCTCACCGACAAGGCAGAGGATTTGGGCATCACCTCGGTGATGTTGGAGCGTGCGCTGGTGTCTCAAGGCAATCGCACTCGGATTGCTAACGTCATGCGTCGTGCACTGAAGGGTGAGGAAATTACCATCGGCTATATCGGCGGCAGTGTGACTGAAGGTGCGTATGCCTCTGACTATGACAAGACCAGTTATGCGGGCCTCAGCTTTGCTTGGTGGCAAAAAACGTTTCCAAAGGCGAAGTTCAATTTTGTCAAGGCCGGCTATGGTGGTACCTCCAGTCTGTTTGGTGTCCATCGAGTGCAAGAGGATTTGCTGAAATTTAATCCCGATTTTGTGGTTGTGGAATTTGGTGTTAATGATTGCGACCATCCCTATCAGACCGAGGCATATGCCAATTTGGTGCATCGTATTCTGACCTATTCCTCTCAGCCTGCGGTGATGCAACTGTACGTGATGAATGAGGATGGTAGCAATAGACAGAATTGGCAGACGCCCATTGGTACTCATTATGATTTGCCTCAGATTAGTTATCGAGATGCGGTGTATCCCGAGGTGAAAAACGGCACTTTTGTCTGGTCTGAAATTGGCGCCGACTGGGTGCATCCCACCAATCGAGGCCATGCCATGATTGCAGAATTGTTGATCGCGTATCTGACCAAGACTTATCGGGATTTGGACAAAATACCTGCTACGATGCCTGCTGTGGCAAAACCGTATGTGAAGTATGTGTATGAGAACGCTACATATTGTCACAAGGGGAATGCGACACCTCTCAGTATGAGCGGGTTTAAGGTGGTTAGCAATAAAAACACTTCTTGGTTTACCAGCGGTAAGGGCTCGATCACTTTCGAATTTACGGGTAAGCGGTGCATTTTGGCACTGCCCGCCTCTTACTATAAAAAGGATTGGGACGTGTCCATTCGCATCGATGGTGGTACGGCGGTTGCTATGAATGGCCCGCTGTTTAGCGGCGGCGCATTTGCCAACGTTTTGGTTTTCGATGAAGACGTGGTCGGTAAGCATACCATCGAAATCATTTGCAATAGTGGCTCGATGTATATCGGCGGTCTCTTTATCTCGTAAAAGAAAGCGGTGTATCGGTAAAACGGTACACCGCTTTTTGTGTTTTTGACTTGACTTTTACATTTTAAGGCAGTAAAATAGTAATAGTTTTTGTTGAAAGGTGGCACAGGCATGTTTAAAAATAGCTATTTTTACTTTTACTTTACGATGGACTGTCTGTGCTCTTTTGTTTCGAAGTGAGTTTTCACTTCGAGGCGACAGAGATTTACGGACAGTCCGCAACCGCTTGTGCCGCTTTATGGGCATAGAGATGGTGGCGGATTTTTTCATTGTTAGGAGGAAATACAATGGTATCCAAAGAAATGTTAGCACTGGGTAAGAAGAGCTCGGTTATTCGTGAGATTTTCGAATATGCCAAGGTGCGCTGCGCTGAGATTGGCTCAGAGAATGTGTTTGATTTCAGTTTAGGTAATCCCAGTATTCCCGCGCCTACCGTGGTAGGGGTGACTATGCAAAAGTTACTGGCAGAAACCGATCCGGTGCTGTTGCATGGATATACCTCTGCTCCCGGCGATATGAGCGTACGCCAGACCATTGCTCAGCACATCAATGAGCGCTTCGGCTTGGAGGCAAATGCCGGCCTAATTTATATGACTTGCGGTGCGGCGGCGTCGCTGACGGTGTCACTGAAAGCCATTTGCTCGGCAGGGGACGAGGTGCTGTTGTTGGCGCCTTATTTCCCCGAATATCAAGTGTTTGTGCGTAATGCCGGTGCGGTACCTGTGGTGGTGTCGGGGCGTGTGGGGACCTTTGACATTGATTTTGACGCCCTGGCGGCAGCAATTAACGGCAAAACTCGTGCCGTCATTGTCAACTCTCCGAATAATCCTTCCGGCGTTGTGCTGGATGAGACGTGTATTCGTCGTCTGGCGGCACTGCTGACCGAGAAATCGGAGCAGTTTGGGCGTCCGATCGCTATTATTGCCGACGAGCCCTATCGGGAGCTGGTCTATGGTGGGGTAAAGGTGCCGTACATTCCCTGTTACTACGATAACACGTTGGTTTGCTATTCTTACAGCAAGTCGTTATCCTTGCCCGGTGAGCGTATTGGCTATATCTTGGTGCCGCCTAAGATGCAAGAGGCCAGCGATGTGTTTGCCGCTATCTGCGGCGCAGGGCGTAGCCTCGGCTTTGTGTGCGCTCCCAGTTTGTTGCAGTTGACGGTGGGTGCTTGTGATGGTACGCAGCCGGATTTGACCGCCTATGACGCGAATCGCACATTGCTGTACGATTCTCTTACCGCAATTGGTTATGAAGCGGTAAGACCGGATGGTGCGTTTTATTTGTTTGTGAAGGCTCTTGAGGAGGATGCCTACGCATTCTGCGAGAGAGCAAAAAAATATGAATTGTTGCTGGTGCCCAGTGATTCCTTTGGCGTCAGTGGATATGTGCGTATTGCCTATTGTGTGAGCAACGAACAAATTCGCCGTTCGCTACCTGCGTTTGAGGCACTGTATAACGATTATTGCAAGGAGTAATTCCTATGACGGATTTAGAAAAGGCACGGCAGATCATTAACGAAGTGGATCGAGAGATGGCCTGTCTGTTTGAACGACGGATGGATGCTGTTCGATTAGTGGCTGAACATAAGAAAGAGCATGGTATTCCCGTGGAGGACACAAGCCGTGAAGAGCATATCGTGCGCAAGAATGCGGCGCTGATTGAAAATGAAGAGTATCGCTCCTATTATGTGAGTTTTCTGCGCCAAACCATTGAATTGTCCAAGAGTATGCAACATCGACTGCTGGATGGTATGCGCGTAGGGTTTAGTGGCGTGGAGGGCGCCTTTGCCGATATCGTGGCAAAGCGTATTTTTCCTGATGCCACCACCGTTCCTTACGGTGACTTTGCGGACGCATATAACGCCGTCGTCAATGGCGAGTGCGACTGCGTTTTGCTTCCCGTTGAGAATAGTTTCAACGGCGACGTGGGCAAGGTGCTGGATTTAGCCTATTTTGGAAATTTGTACGTGACCGGTGTGTATGAGGCTGAGATTGTGCAAAATCTCTTGGGCGTGCCCGGCGCGACGTTGTCTGACGTGAAGACGGTGATCAGCCATCCTCAGGCACTGGGTCAGTGCGCCGCTTACATTAAGCATTACGGCTTTAACACAGTTGAGGCAGTGAATACCGCCGTTGCGGTACAGCAAGTGTCGGAGATCGGGCGACCGGATATTGCCGCAATAGGAAGCGTAGAAGCCGGTGAGATGTTTGGCCTGACCAAAATCGAGGGCCATATCAACGAGAGCGGTCAGAATACCACTCGTTTTGCCGTGTTTTCTCGCGCACGTCGTACACCCAGTGCAAAGGACACCCGATTCATTATGCTGTTTACGGTAAACAATACAGCCGGTTCTTTGGGGCGTGCCGTATCGGTGATTGGCGAGCACGGTTTTAATTTGCGCGCACTGAAAAGTCGCCCGACCAAAGAGTTGGTGTGGGATTACTATTTTTACGTAGAGGGCGAAGGCGATTTGACCGATGACAACGGCAAAGCTATGCTGGATGAGTTGAGAGCGTGCTGTAGCAGTGTGAAGATTCTAGGTTGTTACGAAAAGGAATTTACGGTATAAGGAGTGTTTCGTATGACCCTGCAAGTGAAAACGTCTCAGGGCAGTTACGATATTGTTATTCAGCGCGGCGGTTTGCACCAAGTGGGTGAGGTTTTTCCCCTCAATCGTAAAGTGCTCGTTGTTACGGATAGTGGCGTGCCCGAAGACTATGGTATGATTGTGGCCAGCCAGTGTGGTGAGGCGGTGCTGTTTGTATTCGAGCAAGGCGAGGCATCCAAGAGTATCGATACTTACAGTGGCATACTCAAAACGCTCGTTGAGAATGGTTTTACCCGCACCGATTGTATTGTGGCGGTCGGCGGTGGTGTAGCAGGGGATATTGCCGGTTTTGCCGCCGCTACCTACATGAGAGGAATTGATTTCTACAATATCCCAACGACGGTTTTATCTCAGGTAGATTCTTCTATTGGAGGAAAAACGGCTATTGATTTCTGTGGATATAAAAACGTGGTTGGTTCTTTTTATCCTCCCTGTGGCGTGCTGATTGATGCCGACGTATTGGTCACTCTCCCTCGTCGACAGGTGGCAAACGGTTTGGCAGAAGTCATCAAAATGGCGCTGACCCATGATACTGAGTTGTTTTCTGTTTTAGCGGATACAGATGAGGTAACTGACGACATTCTGTTTCGTGCCCTGAACATTAAAAAACAGGTAGTGGAAGCGGATGAGCACGAAACGGGTTTACGAAAGGTGTTGAATTTCGGTCATACTTTGGGTCACGGCATTGAAAGTGTGAGCGGTGAATGGTATCACGGTGAATGCGTGGCGCTGGGTATGTTACCGATGTGTGCGCCCTCTGTGCGTGAACGACTGTTGCCGCTGCTTAATAAGTGGGGTTTACCTACGGAGTCAAAAGCGGATGTGGAAGCGGTGGTTGCCGCCTGTCGTCATGACAAAAAGGCGCAAGGCGACGATATTACGATCGTGTATGTCCCTGAGATTGGACAGTTTGAGATGAAAACCATTTCCTATGCGGAGTTTGAAATGATAGTGCGGGAGGTGCTGACAAGATGAAAAATACATACGGAAATCACATAGCCGTGACATTGTATGGCGCGAGCCATGGTCCTTCCGTAGGTGTAGTCATTGATGGATTAGCACCAGGCTTGATAGTGGATGAGGCGGCTATAGCCGACTTGCTTAGCCGTCGTCGTCCTCATGGCGCGATTTCTACCTCGCGACAGGAAGCGGATGCTTTTGTTATCGAAAGCGGTGTGTTTAACGGAAAAACGACGGGTACGCCCATATGTATTCGCATTCCCAATGCAGACACGCGTTCTGCGGATTATTCGGACGCCGACCGACCGGCGCGTCCCGGTCACGCCGACCTGGCAGCACATTGTAAATACAATGGCTGTGAGGACTATCGTGGCGGCGGTCATTTCAGCGGTCGCATTACGGCGGCGCTGGTAGCGGCGGCAGGTATCGTGATTCCTGCTTTGGAAAAGAAGGGTATTCGTATTGGCACACACATCCGCCGCTTAGGCGGCGTAGACGACCGCACTTTTGTGGATATGGGTGCAGATATCGATATGTTGCATACCAATTTTCCCGTGTTGGATACTTGTGTCAAAGAAGCCATGATGGAACAGATTCTTGCCGCTAAAGCCGACGGTGATAGCGTTGGTGGCGTTTTGGAAACTGCCGTGGTGGGTATGCCTGCCGGTGTTGGCGAGCCTTGGTTTGACACGATAGAAGGCTTGCTCTCGCACGCTTTGTTTTCTATCCCTGCTATCAAGGGTGTGGAGTTTGGCGACGGTTTCGCATTGGCGGATATGCGTGGCTCTGAGGCGAATGACGCATGGTATATGCACGATACGCCCGTCACTGAAACCAACCATAACGGCGGCGTCAACGGTGGTATTACCAATGGAATGCCGATTATCTTCCGCTGTGCGGTGAAACCGACGCCGACCATTGCCAAGGAACAAAATACGGTGTCTCTCTCTAGCGGCGAGGAGGTCGTTTTGGCGGCCCGTGGTCGCCATGACCCTTGTATTGTGCATCGTGCCGCCGTGGTGGTGGATGCTGTGACGGCGCTGGTGCTTTGTGACGTGTTGACGGGTCGCTATGGCACGGATTGGCTGGGTGAGGTATGAAATACGGACTGATTGGTGCTAAGCTATCGCATAGCTTTTCCAAAGAAATACACAGTCGATTATTCGACTATCCTTATGAGTTGTTAGAGTTGTCTGTAACACAGTTGGACGCGTTTCTGCGCCAACGTGATTTTTGTGCGGTGAACGTAACTCTTCCTTATAAGGAGACGGTGATTCCGTATTTAGATGTGGTGGATGAGCGTGCACAGGCCATTGGCGCTGTAAATACGATTGTCAATCGTGACGGCAAACTTTACGGCTACAATACGGATTTTGACGGCTTGGCTGCGCTGGTTCGGCGTAACGGCACAGAACTGAAAGGCAAAAAAGTGCTGATTCTCGGCAGCGGCGGCACGTCGAAAACGGCAATGGCAGTGGCGCAGTATGCGGGCAGTAAAGAGGTGCTCAAGGTATCCCGTACGGAGCAGGAGGGTTGTATTACCTATGAGCAGGCGCGAGAGAATCACGCTGACGCTCAGATTATTATCAATACAACGCCCTGCGGAATGTACCCGAATATCGGCGTGACTCCCATCGACCTGACTCCCTTTACTCGTTTAGAAGCTGTTGTGGACGTAGTGTACAATCCGTTACGCACAAAGCTGGTGTGCGATGCTCTGGAGCGCAACGTTCCTGCTGCAGGCGGTTTGTATATGCTAATCGCTCAGGCAGTAGCGGCGGCGCAGCATTTTGTCGGTGCGATTGTGCCGCAAGAGCGTGTGGAGGAGTTATATCGCCGGATGATGGCAGAGGAAAATATCGTCCTAATCGGTATGCCTGCCAGCGGCAAATCCACGGTAGGAAAACGATTGGCCGAGATGATGGGACGACCTTTTGTGGATACGGATGCGCTGATTGTGGAGAAAAGCGGCAAGACCATCCCCGATTTGTTTGCGCAAGTAGGGGAGAGCGGCTTCCGTGCATTAGAATCTGCGGTCATTGGCGAGGTTTCTCGTGAAAAAGGCTGTGTCATCGCCACCGGTGGTGGTGTGGTGCTGAGGTCTGAAAATGCGGCATTACTCAAAGAAAATGGACGCGTGTATTTCCTGGATCGTTCTCTTTCTTTGCTGACCGCCACCTCAGATCGGCCGCTATCTTCTACCGCGGATGCTTTGCGGACGAGATATGAAGAACGGTATCCCATTTATTGTGAAGTCTGCGACGTGCGCACGGCGGCAGACGGTACGATAGATGAAGTTGCAAACAACGTCAGAGAGGATTTTCTCTATGAACATTTTGGTGATTAACGGACCGAATTTGAATATGTTGGGCATTCGGGAGCCTGAGATTTACGGCAAGGGAACGTACGCCGATTTGTGCGCTATGATGCAGGCTCATGCCGAGAATAAGGGCATTAACGTGGACATCTATCAATCCAACCACGAAGGCGATTTGGTAGACCGTATTCAGGCTGCGTATGGCAAGGTTGATGGTATTGTTATCAATCCTGCGGCTTATACCCACACCAGTGTGGCGCTGTTGGATGCGCTTAAAGCCGTTGGAATTCCGGCTGTTGAGGTGCATATTTCCGATGTGTCCCAGCGAGAAGATTTTCGTCAGATCAGCTATGTGCGCTTATATTGCGAAAAAACCATTACCGGTCACGGATTTGACGGGTATTTAGAAGCAATGGATTATTTGGTGGAGGCGCAGGTATGAGGGTGACGATAGCGCCGTCAGTGGCGTGCGGTGAGGTGACTGCTCCGCCGTCCAAGAGTATGGCACATCGTGCGCTGATTTGCGGCGCATTGAGCGATGGGAGCTCTATATCTAACATAGCCTATTCTCAGGACGTTGAGGCAACCTTGCGCTGTTTAGAAGCGATGGGAGCTGTGGTGGACCGATATGCGCACGCAGTGCGTATTGGCGGCTTAAATCCTTTTGTTATTCCTGATGGTGCGGTGCTCGACTGCGGTGAGAGCGGCAGCACCTTGCGATTTTTACTGCCGTTGTGCCTGTTGTCGGGGAAAACGGCTGTCCTGAAGGGCAGTCGGCGGCTAATGGAGCGCCCGTTGGGAGTCTATGAGGAAATATGCAGACAGCAGAGTCTGACATTTAGCCGTACTGAGGACACCATCACCGTTTGTGGGCGGCTTTCTGCCGGAGTTTACCGTGTTCCGGGAAACGTATCCAGCCAGTTTATTACTGGCTTACTGTTGGCTTTATCCTTGATTAATGAAGAAAGTGTCATTGAAATTATCGAGCCTTTTGAGAGCGAATCCTACGTAACCATGACGTTGGCGATGTTGTCTGCTTTTGGAGTCAAGGTGAATCGAAATGGGCTGCAACTTATCGTCAACGGAAAAGGCGCCTTTCGCTCGCAAGAGTACACGGTCGAGGGTGATTTCTCTAACGCGGCCTTTTTAGATGGTTTCAACCTGCTTGGCGGAGATGTAAAGGTCCTAGGCTTGTCAGAGGAAAGTGCCCAAGGTGATGGGGTTTACAAGGTTTTCTATCATCAACTCATCGGTGAAACAAGAGTTTTTGATTTATCCGATTGTCCCGATTTGGGGCCGGTAATGTTTGCGCTGGCGGCAGCCTGTGGCGGAGCCATTTTTAGCGGCACGGCACGGTTGCGCATAAAAGAAAGCGATCGTGTGGCTTCTATGGTGGAGGAATTGGCCAAATTTGGAGTTTCTGCCGTTGTAGGGGAGAATACGGTTGAGATTCAAGCCGGTGGTTTACAGACTCCTACACAGACGCTGTATGCGCACAACGATCATAGAATCGCTATGGCGTTAAGCTTGCTCTGCGCCGTAGTCGGTGGTACCATAGAAGGGGCGGAATCGGTGGCGAAAAGCTATCCGAACTTTTTTGAAACGATTCGCTCTTTGGGAATCGAGGTGACGATACAATGATATTTGCTAACATAAAGCGAGTGCTGATCGTTGGATTAGGCTTGCTGGGAGGCAGCTATGCCCGTTCTTTACATAAAAAGGGCTTTGCCGTGGACGCCATTACGTTGGAGCAGGAATCCATTGATTTTGCGATAGAAAACGGCTTTATCGATCGCGGAAGCACGACGGTAGAACCGCACCTGGTTGCCGAGGCTGACCTGATCGTGTTTGCCCTGTATCCTCACATCTTTGTCGAGTGGGTCGAAAAGTACGGACATTTGATTCGTGCAGGCACCATTGTCACGGACGTGACCGGTGTAAAAAGCGGCATTGTGGAGCATATACAAGCTTCGTTACCGCAAGGCGTTGAGTACATCGCCGCTCACCCTATGGCAGGACGTGAGGTTGGTGGCGTGCAAAATAGCGATGACGCTATTTTTGCAGGAGCTAACTATCTGGTCGTGCCCACGGATAAAAACACATCTGAAGCCGTTGAATTATGCTGTGAGTTAGGCTGGATACTGGGCTTTGCCAATGTGTCTTGCTTATCGCCTCAGAAGCACGATGAGATGATTGGCTTTTTGTCGCAGTTGACGCACTGCATTGCCGTGTCCTTGATGTGTGCCTGCGATGATCCGGAAATGGTGTCCTATACGGGCGATTCTTTCCGTGATTTGACTCGCATCGCCAGAATCAATGACGAAATGTGGAGTGAATTGTTTATGGCCAATCAGCAGACGCTTTTGCGTCAAATGGAGGCCTATCGAAACTGCTTCGATCGTCTGTTCACATATATTGAGAACGGCGACCGCGATGGAATGCGTGATATGATGCGTCTTTCCACTGCCCGACGTGAACAATTTGACAAGAAAAAGTGAGGTCGATTCCCATGAGTAATATGATTTTTAATAGAAAATTGCCGATTCCCAAGGATATTAAGGCCATGTATCCCGTGACCGACGCGATGGCGGCGGTCAAAGCAAGGTTGGATGACGAAATCAAGGCAGTATTTACCGGTGATTCGTCTAAATTTTTGCTGATTATCGGCCCTTGTTCTGCGGATCATCGCGAGCCCGTGTTGGATTACATTGGCCGTTTGCGTCGCGTGCAAGAACAGGTTGAGGATAAGATCCTCATCATTCCTCGTATTTACACCAATAAGCCTCGCACCACCGGCGATGGCTATAAAGGCATGCTCCATCAACCCGATCCTGATTTGGATCCCGATATGCTCAAGGGCTTGGTAGCCATCCGCGATCTGCACATGGAGGCGCTACGCGATTATGGTTTTGCTTGCGCTGATGAGATGCTGTATCCTGAGAATTATCGCTATTTGTCCGATTTGCTGTCCTACGTTGCGGTAGGAGCTCGCTCTGTGGAGAATCAGCAGCACCGTTTGACCGCCAGCGGTATTGATGCGCCTGTGGGTATGAAAAATCCTACGGGAGGCGATTTGTCGGTGATGATGAATGCTATCAAAGCGGGACAGCACAGCCATGTGTTCCTCTATCGTGGTTGGGAGGTGCAGACGCAGGGTAATCCGCTGACTCACGCCATTCTGCGCGGCTACACCGACTATAGCGGCAAGAGCATTTCCAACTACCATTACGAAGATTTGTTGAAACTCAATGAGTTGTATTTGGGCAGTGGCTTGGTACATCCTGCGGCGATCATCGACTGCAACCACGCCAATTCCGGTAAGAAGCCTTTGGAGCAGATTCGTATTGCTAAAGAAGTGGTTCATAGCTGTCATCATAACGATGATATTCGCCGTTTGGTCAAGGGCCTGATGATTGAGAGCTATATCGAGGATGGCTCTCAAGGCTCCGGTGAGCACGTCTATGGTAAATCCATTACCGATCCTTGCTTGGGTTGGGAAAAGACGGAAAGACTTATTTTGGATCTGGCAGACAGACTGTAAAGCAATTTAACTTAACAGCAAGAAAACCCGCTCAACCGAGCGGGTTTTCTGCGTTTGATTGACATTTTGAGAGCGTGGATGCTAATTCTTTTCTGTATCCGATAAACAAAAATATATTTTCCAACAGGAAAATCGGTATTAATAGACAACCGTACAAGCCGCCTGTTATCATACCCCATATTAAGTATCTTTCGCTCAGTTTATAATATTTTTGGATGGACTCGAGTGTGTGGCGGTTTTTTGTTACAAGTAATAGATTGTGTATAGTAAAGATCGTGTTGGGAATAGCGTAAATGTAAATCGGACTAAATATGCCGATTATAGCAAAAATACTACCCCAATATCCCCAAACGCCTTCGCCGGCGGCAACAAAAGAGTATACCAATATACCAACGAGTGCAATTGCCTCTAAACTTGCCAATACAGTTTTGATAATTGTACCTTTAAGTAAGTTGTTTTCTTTCATTTTGCACTCTCCTTCGCCATTATCCATAACCTCGTCAAAAACTTCTCAGACGGATTGAGTGATACATGTAATAGTAAAAAATCTCCTCGAACTTGGCCCGAGGAGATTTTTGGCTGGGCTAGATGGAGTTGAACCATCACGGCGTGAGTCAAAGTCACGTGTCCTACCGCTAGACTATAGCCCAATATTTTCTTTGCTTGCGTATTTTACCCTATTTTCCGATAATTGTCAAGGGTTTGCCGAGCATTTTAGAGCAATTTGCTGGACTTTTTCAAAAGGCTGTGTTATAGTGAGTGAGGTTGTTCCACATTACATAATTATGGTGATGAATATGAAGAAAATGCAATCTTTAACGGAACTTTATAAAATCGGTCGTGGCCCCTCCAGTTCCCATACCATGGGACCCGAAAAAGCGTGTATGCTTTTCAAAGAGAAGTATTCGGAGGCAGACCGCTTTCGGGTAATTCTGTACGGCTCCTTGGCGAAAACGGGTGTCGGTCACGGAACGGACCGCATTGTGGTGGAAACACTGGCCCCTGTGCCTTGTGAGGTGGTGTTCGACCCCTCGGATATTCCGTTGCCTCATCCAAACACGATGGATTTGTTCGCCTACAAGGGCGATGCGGAGATTGGTAAACTGCGTGTGATGAGTGTCGGCGGTGGCGAAATCTGCTTTGAGGGTACGCCTTTGGCTGTGCCGCCCGACGTATACGAGATGGCCTCTTTTGCTGAAATTGCCGCCTACTGTCGCGAACGCGACATTCGTCTGTGGGAGTACGTGAAGGAAGTGGAAGGCGAAGAGGTTTGGCAGCATTTGTATGCCATTTGGGACGCAATGAAGAACAGCATTCGCGTTGGCCTCAGCACCACCGGCACTTTGCCCGGTGGCTTGGAAGTGCAACGAAAGGCGAAGCAGCTCAAGGATAAACAACACATTGACGAGAGCGCAGAAACCCGTGAAAACCGTATGGTTTGCTCCTTTGCCTTTGCGGTGAGCGAGCAGAATGCGGCCGGCGAGCGTATCGTTACCGCTCCTACCTGTGGCTCGGCCGGCGTGATGCCTGCGGTGCTGTATTATCAGCAGCAGAAGCGCGGCTATTCTGATGAGGAGATTGTGCGTGCGCTGGCAACGGGCGGTATCATCGGCAACCTGATTAAGACGAACGCTTCTATCTCCGGTAGTGAATGCGGTTGTCAGGCTGAGGTGGGCAGCGCTTGTGCTATGGCGGCTGCGGCGTTGGGCGAGTTGTTCCATTTGGATTTGGATAAGATTGAGTATGCCGCAGAAATTGCCATCGAACATCATTTGGGTTTAACCTGTGACCCGATTTGCGGATTGGTGCAGATCCCTTGTATCGAGCGTAATGCTGTGGCGGCTATGCGCGCCATTAATGCCATTAGCTTGGCCAGCTTTCTTAGTGATTCGCGTAAGATTTCGTTGGACGACTGTATTGCTGTGATGAAGCAGACCGGCTTGGATATTTCTCACCGTTATAAAGAGACGGCGGAGGGTGGACTGGCTACTCTGACTGTATGATAAAAACCTCCGGCACGTGAGCGCCGGAGGTTTTTTGCTGTTATTTTACAATGACCAGTGCTTGCTGGTTCAGCCTTTTATAGCGGTCCTCGCAGATCCAGTGAGCATATTTTTTCAGCATACCGGTATACGGATCGTTGAAATAATAATACGACTCGTCGTAGCCAACCAGCAACATACAATGTTCGTTGGCAGGCCAGGTGTATAGCGTACCATCGTCCAAATACCATTGAGTGCTGTTGTAAATTTCAACCATTCCAATGCTGACCCATACCAAAACCGGTTGATCTTTAGCGATGTATTCTTTACACAGTTCGGGCAGAGTAAGGCCGGTGACATTTCTCAAAGGAGTGTTTGCTCCGTAGTAATCATTGATAGCGCGCTGAATGACGGGAGCCATACATCCATACGCTTGCGTAGAACGTGGGTCACCAACGAAGTATTCGTAAGGATCGGGGCCGTAGTATCGTCCGTTTTCGGTGTAGAACTGGTTGCTCTTAGGCAAATAGTTATCAATGAATTGATCCACGGTAATGCTTTCTCCCCAATAGTTGAGCAGCATTACGGCGCTGACCGACTCGCAACCGGAGGGATAGTTGGGTTTCTGAGCCAAAATTGGGGCATCAATGCGATGTGAGCCGAGTTTGCTGATGTTCACAGTGGGGCGTGGCTTGGTAGGTTGTTGGGTGGTGGTGCTTGTTTTGGGTTTTGTTACCGTTGTATTAACGGCTCGGTAAGTGGTAGAGGTGGTTGTGATTGAAGAAGTTGTGGTGGTGTTTTGCTGCGTGCTCAGAGTAGAATGAGTGGACGAAGTCGTGTTGTCGGTAGAATTATTAGAATCCTCTGAACAGGCTGTTGTTGAAAACAGTAACACACCAGCGCATAACAGCGCAATCCATCGTCGGATAGACATAGAAAAGACCTCCTTTAGACGCTTTCATTATACGAGTGCGCAGATAAAAGGTCAAGACCCCAGTTGCAATAGTATGCAACTGGGGTCTTTGTTTTTTATAAACCGGCGGCGACACGCAGAGCGTCAACCTTATCAGTGCGCTCCCAAGCCACGTCCAAATCCTCACGGCCGATGTGACCGTAAGCGGCTAACTGACGATAGATGGGGCGGCGCAGCTGCAGGGTATCGATGATAGCGGCAGGGCGGAAATCGAACACGGAGTTCACAGCCGCAGAAATGACGGCGTCATCCACCGTGCCGGTGCCGAAGGTGTCCACCAATACGGACATGGGGTTAGCTACACCGATGGCGTAGGCCAGCTGAATCTCGCAACGGTCGGCCAAACCGGCGGCAACCACGTTTTTAGCGGCATAACGAGCCATATAGCAGGCGGAACGATCTACCTTGGTGGGGTCTTTGCCGGAGAAGGCGCCGCCGCCGTGGCGGGCATAGCCGCCATAGGTGTCAACGATAATCTTACGGCCGGTCAGACCGGTATCGCCCTGAGGACCGCCCACTACGAAACGACCGGTGGGATTGACGAAGAACTTGGTGTTCTCATCCAATAGCTCGGCGGGGATGATGGGGCGGATGATCTGCTCGATCACGTCCTCGCGGATGGTGTCCAGGGAGACGGAATTGCTGTGCTGGGTGGATACCACAACGGCGTCAACGCGGGCAGGCTTGTTATCTACGTACTCTACGGTAACCTGAGCCTTGCCATCGGGACGGAGATAGGGGAGAGTGCCGTCTTTACGCAGTTTGGTCAACTGCTTGCAAAGAGCGTGGGACAGAGAGATGGGCAGAGGCATTAATTCGGGCGTTTCGTTGCAGGCATAACCGAACATAATGCCCTGATCGCCGGCACCAATCTTGTCGTAGGCATCCTCGGAGCTCTCGCGGCTCTCGATGGCCTCGTTAACACCCATAGCGATGTCGGGAGACTGCTCGTCAATGGCGGTCATCACGGCACAGGTGGCGTAGTCGAAATTACCCTCCTCGCCATGGTAGCCGATATCCTTAACAACACCGCGGGCGATGGAAGGGATGTCCACGATGGCAGAGGTGGTGATTTCGCCCATCACCATCACCATACCGGTGGTGCAGGCGGTCTCGCAGGCCACGTGTGCGTTGGGATCTTGAGCCAGAATGGCGTCCAAAACGGCGTCGGAAATCTGGTCGCAGACTTTGTCTGGGTGACCTTCGGTCACAGACTCGGAAGAAAAGAAAAACTTGTTCATATTTTAACCTCCTTGAAATTACAAAAAACGCTCGGCGCAGGCCGAGCGTTTGAGAAAATCCTCATCTTTCGGTCACACCGCAGGATTTAGCACCTTATGTTGCCACAGGTTGCCGGACATCAACGGGCCTGATCCCTCCGTCACTCTTGATAAGGTATGGAATTGTCGCTGTGTACTATATCACAGTCCTACAAGTTTGTCAAGTGTTAAATAATACCTTTCCACACAAGTAACGCCAAAATAAGAGCGGCCAGGACAAGCAGAGATAGAAATGTAACGGGAATGAACCTCTTGCCGTTGGTGGGTGCTTCGGTAGGAGGGAGGAGTTTTGCGGCACGCAAAGCGGAAGCGACGCTTTTGTACAGCAACATTGTGAGGGTGCCGTTGAGCGCTGTTTTCAGTAGGTTGTAAGGCAAGAACAGCGGAATAAGCATACCTGCTACTTGCTGGCGAGTCGTGTTTTCCATATAGAGCGGTGTGATGAGGTAATTCCATAGCAACATACCGCCGGTAGCAAGCAATGCACCGCAAACCAGACCGATGAGAGCGCCGCTCAAAGTGCGCTTGCGATGATAAATCAATGAGGCGGTGCAGACGAATAGGCAGGAAGAGAAAACATTCATAGCGAAGCCAATGATACCCGTACTGCTGATCGTTACTAATTCCAATAGAGCAACAACCACGGTCATAATTACGCCTTCAATAGGCCCTAATAAGAAAGCACCAATAGTGAGAAATACGTCCTTAGGATCATAGTTGAGCCACAGCATAACGGGAATGCGAATGAGTGCCACAGAGGCGAAGGCAAGGGCGGTAAACATCGCCATGATGGTTAGCCGGCGCAGATTTTGCGTAGAGTTTTTCATAGATTTTCCCTCCTAAAATAAAAATTGCCTCGTGACAATCGTCACGAGGCAAAAGCATAAGCGTATTGCTTATCTTCTATCATCCGGACTATACCGTCGGTACCGGAATTTCACCGGCTCGGCACTCAGGAGAGTGTTAGCGGACTGTAACCGCCGGTGGGGAATCGCACCCCGCCTCGAAGATTGTAGTTTTATCATACTGCAAAAAAACTATTTGTCAAGAGAATTAGGGAAGATTGTTGTAATAGGCCACGGCCATTCTGTCGCAACGTTCGTTTTCGGGATGACCTTGATGGCCTTTTACCCATACGAATTCCACTTGATGTTTTTCAAGCAGGGGGAGGAGAGTTTCCCATAGGTCGACATTGAGAGCGGGCTTTTTATCCGCCTTGCGCCAGCCGTTCATCTGCCAGCTGTATACCCATCCTTTGGTGACAGCATCGATGACATATTTGGAGTCGCTGGTAAGACGAACCTGACAAGGCTCTTTAAGCGCCGACAAGCCTTGGATGACGGCGGTCAATTCCATGCGGTTGTTGGTGGTTTCCATCTCACCGCCGCACAGCTCTTTTTCGTGGCCGTTATAGCGGAGGATAGCGCCCCATCCGCCCTTTCCGGGATTACCGGAGCAGGCACCATCGGTAAATAATTCGACGAATTTCACTGTTTACCCTCATTTCGCACGAAAATTAATCAACGTTGTCGTTATTATATCACTGAATCGCTTTGTGCGCAATAGTTAAATTGCCGAACGATGGACCATACTACTTATATGGTAGTCATTTATCTTGACAACGACCGCTATATAATATATAATATTAGAGATGTTTCGAGATCGGATGCATCGATGGTGGTTGTGGAACACCATTGATGGTTTGCCCTTTATTTTGTTGCGGAAAAAGACGAGTGCGGAGCTCGTCAGCCGAAGTTTTCGGCAAAAAGATTTAAGGTACATTTGCAGACGCACATCCCCATACTCGGCCTCACCTATGGTGGGGCTCTTGGTAGTTAAGGGACATCTCTATAAGAATTGGAGGAAATTATGGCTGAAAAGAATAAGCGCTACCCTAAAAAGGAGAGCAAGCCCGATAAACGTACCAATAAACCGTTGGGCCAAAATGGTGACGAATTCCGTGTGGCGGACACTCGTGCACCGAAGAAAAGTAAACCGATGACTGCCGCAGCGGCAGCGTCTCATCAGGCGGCACAGCAGGCCGAAAAAGCTCCTCGTACCCCCAAAAAGAATAGCCGCAAGCCGCAGAGGAACGGTGCACAGAAGAAGGCGTCAGCGCTTCCCATCCGCTATACCGTTTTGGGCGGCCTTAACGAAATTGGTAAAAATATGGCCGTACTGGAATACGGCGATGACGCCATCATCATCGACTGCGGCATGAGTTTTCCTGACGAGGATCTGTTGGGAGTTGACGTGGTATTGCCCGATTTTTCCTACGTGCTGAAGATTCAAGAAAAGATTCGTGGTGTGTTTATTACCCATGGCCACGAGGATCATATCGGTGCCTTGCCGTATCTGCTTAAGCAGATTGACCTTCCCGTATATGCGGGTCGACTGACGGTTGCTCTCATTGGCTCCAAGCTAAAGGAACATGGTTTGGCAAACAAGGCTCGGCTGCATGTTGTGGAGGCAGGCGGTGTGATTGCAATCGGCAAGCACTTGTCGGTTGAGTTTGTTGCGGTGAATCACTCCATTCCGGATGCAATGGCTTTTGCAATTAAGACTCCTCAGGGGTATATCGTGCATACCGGTGACTTCAAGGTAGACTTTACTCCCATTATGGCGCCAATTATTGACCTTCCTCGATTTGGTGAGCTGGGTCGTGAAGGTGTGCTGGCACTCTTGGCAGACTCTACCAACGCTGAGCGCTCGGGATATACGCCCAGCGAGCGCGTGGTGGGGGAGAGCTTTGCCAATCTGTTTCGCAAAGCGGAGAAGAAGCGCGTGATTGTGGCAACCTTCTCATCCAATCTGCCTCGTATTCAGCAGATTATGTCTGCATCGGCGTTGCAAGGCCGTAAGGTGGCGGTGTCTGGTCGCAGTATGATTAACATCGTGACTATTGCGCAGGAGTTGGGATATCTGCATATTCCCGAGGGCTTGCTGATTGATATTGACGCTATTAACCACTATCCCAAGGATAAGGTAACGTTGATTACCACGGGCAGTCAGGGCGAGCCGATGTCGGCATTGACCCGTATGGCGTTTTCCGACCACCGCAAGGTGGAGGTTGGCCCCGATGATTATATTATCATCTCGGCTACTCCTATTCCCGGTAACGAGAAGACCGTCAGCAAGGTGGTTAACGAGTTGATGCGCCGTGGCTGTGAGGTCGTTTATGAAAAGATGTACGATGTTCACGTGTCCGGTCACGCTTGCCAAGAGGAACTGAAAATTATCCATGCACTGACTCGACCTAAGTTTTTCATTCCTGTACACGGTGAGCAGAAACATCTTTATAAGCACGCCGCACTGGCGCAGAGCATGGGTATGCCTGCGAAAAACGTGTTGATTACCGAAATTGGTAAGACGATTGAGATTACCGAGGATAAGATGGCGATAGTCGGTACGGTGCCCGCCGGTCGTGTGTTGGTGGATGGCTTGGGTGTCGGTGACGTAGGTAGCATTGTGCTCCGTGACCGTAAGCATTTGGCGGAAGACGGCCTAATCGTAGTTGTTGCTACCATAGATAGCGTCAGTGGTGAAATGGTATCCGGTCCCGACATCGTCACCCGTGGCTTCGTATACGTTCGCGAGGCTGAACCGTTGATTGATGAGATCCGTGAGGCGGCACGTCGCGCTCTTGAGGCTTGTTGTCGCAATCCTCACTGTGATTGGTCGACAATGAAGAACCGTGTGCGTGACGATTTGTCTCGTATGTTGTTCCAAAAGACCAAGCGTAGCCCGATGATTCTCCCCATCATTACGGAGATCTAATGTTTTTCTCGAATGGAGGAAAAATATGAAACGATATATTACATGGTTGACCATTTTTGCCACTTCTCTTGCCATATTGGCCGGCGGATGTGCGACAGTTTTGTATTTTTTGTCTTCCGCACCGTTTTGGTTGCCAATTCTTCTGTTAATCGTATGTTTAGTTAGCGTGGTTGTACTGTTGGTGAATATCAAGGGCGTTTTGACCGATTGGCTAAAGCGATTGGCCACTGCTTTGGACCCTGAGCAACAGGCGGCATTGCATAGTTTCCCTATGCCCGCTCTGTTATTGGACGAGACCGGTGCCGTACTTTTCTCAAATGATTTATTTGTGCGCCATATTTTGGACGGAGTAACGCCTGTTTACGGCACACCTGTAGTCAATCTGTTCTCGGAGCTGACTAACGACGAACTCACGGATAAGAATCTGGTGGATTTGTCCCTGGGTGAACGTAAGTATTCGGCGTATATCTCTGTAATCTGTGCAAAGAACGAACGCCATTACGTCGTTTATTTTGTGGACGATACGGATTTAAAGGATATCGCCGAAGAATACGC
This sequence comes from Acutalibacteraceae bacterium, assembly GCA_045544815.1. Taxonomy (GTDB): domain Bacteria; phylum Bacillota; class Clostridia; order Oscillospirales; family Acutalibacteraceae; genus UBA5905. The sequence goes on from JAZPZT010000074.1 coordinate 59,667, forward strand.
GGCCAGTCGTCCCGTGGTGTTGTCGATGAGTGTGGACAACTTGAAAGATGCCACCTCTCATTTGGGCGCCGGTGTGCGTACGCAGATTAGCGGTCGAATTGAGTTGCTGGTGGAGAATATGGCGTCTTCGGGTTATGGATTATGCCAGAAATACGGCAACGATTATTACGTCGTCGTGACGGAACAGCGCCATCTACAGTGGCTGATTGACCATGAGTTTCCTATTTTGCAGGAAATTCACGACGTGTGCCCCGAGAGTGACCGCCTTTTGACCCTCTCCATTGGTGTAGGTGCAGGTCAGACAATTGCCGAGTGCCGCGATATAGCGGATAAATCGCTGGAAACCGCCATCAATCGTGGCGGCGACCAGGCCGCAGTGCCGAAGTTGGACGGCGGATATCAGTTTATTGGAGGACACACACAGGCTGCGAAACGCCGTAACAAGATTCAGTCTCGCACCAACGCGTTGGATTTATCACGTTTCATCAACGAGAGCGACCGTGTCTTCGTTATGGGGCACGCTATGTCTGATTTGGATTCCGTCGGTAGTGCCGTCGGTTTGGCGGCTACCATTCGCAAGTGTGGATGCGAGGCTTACGTATGCGTCCGCCGTGACGCTACTATGTCCGAGCGACTGATTGATTATTTGGTTGAGAATGACCGCGGCGATTTGTTTATTGAGCCGAAGAAAGTGCCCGGTATGGTGAGCGAAAACTCTCTACTGATCATGGTGGACAACCAGACGGTAGAGCGTTTGGATGCTCCTGAGTTGCTGGACAAATTCCAGCGCACTGTGGTCATTGACCATCATCCAAAGCCGGATCCCAAGAAAAATACCGTGATTCAGCCTTCTTTGATGCTGTATTTGGATAACGATGCCTCTTCCACTTGCGAGTTAGTGACGGAGATGTTGCCGTATCTGTGTAAAGAAGAGGTCGACCGTGTTGAGGCAGAAGCACTTCTTTCCGGTATTGTCTTGGATACGCGCAATTTCTTGATTAATACGGGAGAACTCACATTTGAGGCGGCGGCGTACCTTCGTTTCAGAAACGCAGATACCATAACCGTTAAAAAACTTTTCTCGGAGTGCGTAGAGTTCTACCAATACAAGAGCAATTTGATTTCTGCCGCTGAGATGTATCGTGATATGATTATCTCGGTATCGGATAAGGATTATTCCGATTTCCGTGCGGCTGCGGCACAGGCTGCCGATGAATTGCAGTTGCTTCCCGGCGTGATTGCTTCGTTTGCTGTCGTTCGAATCGGCTCGGTCACAAAAGTGTTTGCCCGCACCCTGGGGGAGGGCTGCAACGTGTCTCTGATTATGGAGGCGATGGGTGGCGGTGGCCACAACACTATGGCGTCGGTGGAGTTGCGTGACGCAACACCGGAATCGGTTAAAAAGGCGCTAATTCGTGCAATTAATGTAAGTTATTACGGTGAGAAATCGGCGTCTGCGTTGGATTCTGCCGAAGGTTAAGAACATAGGAGGTCAATGTTATGAAAGTGCTTTTGAAGCAAGACGTTAAGGGCCAGGGTAAGGCTGGTCAGCTTGTAAACGTTTCTGACGGCTATGCACGTAATTTCTTGTTCCCTCGTCAGTTGGCCGTGCCTGCTGACTCTCAAGTGTTGAATGAATTACGCACGAAAGAGGAAGCTGTACAGTATCACGCCCGTGTGGAGAAGGAAGCAGCATTAAACGCCGCTGCCGCTCTGAAGGGAAAGACGGTGAAGATTTCCGCTAAAGCGGGTAGCGCCGGCCGTCTATTTGGTGCCGTAACCACTAAGGAAGTGGCTGAAGCTCTGGAAAAACAGTTTGGTATCAAGGTGGACAAGCGTAAGATCACCATGGATGATATTAAGGCCTACGGTAGTTATACTGCCGAGGTAAAGTTGCACAGCGGTGTGGTGGCTCAGGTTACCGTGCTGGTGAGCGAGTAAAATAGAAATGACGTGAAAGGTGGTTGTCTATAATGGCAGACAAAACCACACAAATGAATGACGGATTAGGCTTGCCTTATAGCTTGGAAGCAGAGCAATCTGTTTTGGGCGCCGTTTTGGTAGAACCCGAACAAATCAACTATGTGGCAGATGTGCTTAAGGCGGAGCATTTTTATCTGCCCGAGCACCAGGCTATTTATGCCGTGATGTTGCAGAAGATGATGTCGAATGAACGTATCGACTTTGTTACGGTGTTGGAAGCCCTGAAATCGAACGGATTTTTCTCTTCCGAGGATGGCAAAGCCTACTTATTAAAGCTGGCGAATTCGGTCCCGTTCATATCCAATCTCTCCAATTATGCAAAGATTGTGCGTGATAAATTCGAAGCGCGTAGTTTGATTAAGGCTTCGCGTGAGATTATCGAGCAAGCTATGGATCCCTCTGTTGAGGCTGGTCAGTTGCTGGATATGGCCGAGGAGCGTATTTATAACATCCGCGAAGGCAAGCAAACCGGTGGTTTGTTACCCATCCGTGACGTGCTGGCCAGTAACTATGAGATGTTCCGCAAGCTAACCTCTGACGAACGAGACCAGTATGTGGGCATTCCTACGGGCATTTCGGATTTGGATGCCGTTACCAGTGGTCTAAACCGCTCTGACCTGATTATTGTTGGTGCTCGTCCCGGTATGGGTAAGACTAGTTTCGCACTGAATATCGCCCGAAATGTGGCAGTGCTTCAAAACAAAGTGGTGGCAGTTTTTAACTTAGAAATGTCTCGTGAGCAGATGGTCAACCGTTTGCTGTCTTCCGAGGCCCGTGTATCCAGCCAAAAGTTGCGTACCGGCAACCTGTCCGCAGACGAGTGGAGTCGCATTTCTGCGGCTTCCAGCAGTCTGTGTCAGGCCCCCATCTATTTAGATGATACGGCAAGCATTACAGTACCTGAAATGAAGGCACGTTTGCGTCGTGTGCGTGATCTCGGCTTGGTGGTTATCGACTATTTGCAGTTGATGCATTCCGCGCGAAAGACGGATAACCGTGTACAGGAAGTCAGTGAAATTACCCGTAGCCTTAAGATTATGGCAAAAGAGTTGAACGTGCCTGTCATTGTGTGCGCTCAGTTGTCTCGTGGTACCGAGAAGCAGGCGAATCATCGCCCTGCGTTGGCTGATTTGCATGAATCCGGCTCTATCGAGCAAGATGCCGATCAGGTGCTGTTTCTGTATCGTCCTGAGTATTATAACAATGGTGAGGATCCTGCCGCTGCAGCCGCCGCCGTCGCCGAGGTGATCGTGGCTAAAAACCGTCATGGTGAATTGCGTACTGTTGAGTTGGCTTGGGCCGGCGAGTTTACGCAGTTTACCTCTCTGGATAGTAATAGAGGTGGTTAATCCCTATGAATTTAGTTGACAAGGCGGTTGCCTTTACATCTGAAAAAGGCTTGTTTTCTGCGCCTTGTCACATTTTGGTGGGAGTGTCAGGTGGAGCAGACTCAATGGCTCTATTGCACTTATTACTCCACTGGCCTGCTGACGGTTTGCAGGTTTCAGCGGTACATATCCACCATGGATTGCGTGAGGATACGGCGGATAGAGACGAGGCATTTGTGCGAGAATACTGTATGGTGCACCACGTACCGCTGACTGTAATCCACGAGGACGTGATTCAGATTGCCAATGAAGAACATCTGACGTTGGAAGAGGCCGGCCGGCAAGTTCGCTATGCCCATTTTGAGGCGGTGCGTCACAGCATTGGTGCGGATTATGTTGCTACGGCTCATACAGCCAGTGATCAAGTGGAAACTATGCTTATGCATATTGTTCGCGGTTGCGGTTTGGATGGTTTGGTAGGCATTCCTGCCGCAAGAGACTATATTCGCCGTCCTCTACTCTGCTGCACTCGATCGGAAATCGAGGAGTATTGCGCCGAGAATAAGATTCCTTTTATCGAGGATGAAACCAATAGGGACACTCGTTTTGCGCGTAACTATATTCGTCATCGTGTTCTACCTATGTTGCGGGAGATGAATCCTGCGGTGGATCAAGCCCTTTTGCGTATGCGTGACCATGCAGAGATGGACGCTTCGTATATCTATCAGACAGCTCAGGCCGCATTGACTGCGGCACGTTGCGATGGCGGATATGCGAAAAGCGCGTTTCAGGAACAATCTTCAGTGATTCGTCGTCGTATGATCCGCATTTTGTTGAGTTCTGTGGACCGTCCCAATTTTGAAGAGGTCCACATTCTCGCGGCAGAACAGGCTGTGCTGAGAGGTCGTATGAGCGTTTCGCTTCCCAATGGATTGGAGTTCAACGTGTCTCAGGATGTCGTTTGTGTGCGAATGCCGTCAAAAGATTCGGTACCAACACCGCAGACAATCGATACCTTTCCTGCGGAGATTGTGTTTGGTAAAAAAACTTTGCGATTTGAAAGATTTGAGAAAAATGAGGCCGACCTTGTAAATGTTCATAATTTGTTTTTAAAATATGCTGTCGACTGTGATAAGATAAAAGGAAAGTTGTGCGTGCGTGGTCGCTTAGAGGGCGACTATATGCATCCATCCGGCAGAGGAATAGGGAAGAGCCTTAAAAAATTGATGAACGAGTGGCGGATTTTTCCCTATCTTCGCAATGCGTATCCCATCTTGTGTGATGATAGCGGCGTGCTTTTGGTGCCGGAATACGCAGTAGATGAACGTGTACGTATCACGGAATCTACCAAACATTATCTTGTATGTAGACTCTTAGAAGAGTAAGGCTAATATTGCCTTGTTTTTGAATTTTCCACGTTAGGAGTGAAAGTATGGAGCCAAAAAAACAACGCTCCCCGAAAACAATATGGCGTATCCTTTTGCTGATTGGTATTCCCGTCATATTGTTTGTGGTGATGTCCTCTTTGCTGTTGCCCGGCTACAGAGATGAGGAGAAAAAGGTCTATTCGGATTATATCGCCTATTTTGAAAAGAATCAGGTAGAAGAGTTTAGCATCGACTTGGGTACGGGCAAATTGCAAATGCTGTTGCGTCCTGATGTGCGTGAGGACGTGAACAAGGATGACAAAATCGATGAAAAGGACACCTTGTCCTACACCGTTCCTAACGTGAGTCATTTTGTGTCTATTATTGACTCCATTTTAGAGGTGAATCGTGACGATAACCCCGACAACGATATTCAAGTCAAATACGATTTTAAGCCGATCAAAGATACATCTTGGCTAATTAGCTGGCTGCCGATTATCTTGCTGATCGTGATGATGGTCATTATGTTCATCAGCACGCGCCGTTCTCTCAACTCTATGGATGGTGGCCCCGGCAAGATTATGGGCTTTGGCAAAGCAAAGATTAAAAAAGTTTCCGAAGAAGGCCGTAAGACTACGTTTGACGACGTGGCCGGTGCTGACGAGGAAAAGGAAGAATTGCGTGAAGTGGTCGAGTTCTTGCGTGACCCTCGCCGTTTTACCGAGCTGGGTGCGCGTGTGCCCAAGGGTGTGCTGTTGGTGCGCCCTCCCGGTACGGGTAAGACCCTGTTAGCTCGTGCCGTTGCGGGCGAGGCCGGCGTGCCTTTCTTCTCTATGTCGGGTTCCGACTTCGTAGAGATGTACGTGGGCGTGGGTGCTTCCCGTGTCCGTGACCTGTTTGATCAAGCAAAGAAGAACGCACCCTGTATCATCTTTATCGATGAGATCGATGCCGTCGGCCGTCAGCGCGGAGCCGGTTTGGGCGGCGGTCACGATGAACGTGAACAGACTCTGAACCAGTTGTTGGTTGAGATGGACGGCTTTAGCGGTAACGAAGGTATTATTATGATTGCTGCTACCAACCGCCCCGATGTTTTGGATCATGCTCTGATGCGTCCAGGTCGTTTCGATCGTCAGGTTGTCGTCAACACGCCCGATTTGAAGGGACGTGAAGAAATCCTCAAAGTTCATGCAAAGGGTAAGCCGTTAGCTCCTGATGTAGATCTTTCCGTCGTTGCGAAATCCACGGCAGGCTTCACCGGTGCGGATTTGGAGAATTTGCTCAACGAGGCCGCTCTCTTGGCCGCGCGCCGTAACCTGCGTGCTATCACAATGGAGGAAATCGACGAGGCTACCGTTAAGGTAGTGGTCGGTACAGAGAAACGCAGTCACGTGATGACCGAGAAGGAGAAGAAACTGACCGCTTGTCACGAGGCCGGTCATGCGGTGGTGACCTATTTCTGCGCTACGCAGGATCCTGTCCATCAGATTTCTATCATTCCTCGCGGCATGGCCGGTGGCTACACTATGAGCCTGCCTCAGCACGATCGTTCCTACAAATGTCGTGGCGAAATGCTGGAGGATATCCAGGTACTGTTGGGCGGCCGTGTGGCAGAGGCGCTGCTGTTGGAGGATATTTCTACCGGTGCTTCTAACGATATCGAGCGTGCTACTGAAATTGCTCGCCGTATGGTGACTAAGTTTGGTATGAGTGACACGTTAGGCCCTGTCTGTTATGCCGGCTCTGAGGGCAACGAGGTGTTCTTAGGGCGTGATTTTGGTCATACCCGTAATCACTCGGAGGAGATTGCAGCTCGTATCGATGCCGAGGTGCACCGTATCTTGACTGAGGCTTATGCTGAGACCGAGCGTAAACTGAAGGAGCACATGGATAAATTGATTACTGTGTCCGAGCAGTTGATGGTAGACGAGAAGATGGATGGCGATGAGTTCCGCCGTATTATGGAGAGCTAATACGCCTTCTATTGACTTTTTTCTCGATTTCGTATATACTGTCGATAGAAAAGGATTCGACAGCAAAAGGAGGATGTTTATGGATAAGAAGAATAACAGCCCTTGGGTTGCGATCGCTATCGTTGCGGCTTTGGTTGCAGCTGCGGCCGCGGTGGTTGTTTTTATCCTGCGTGCCCGTGAAAAACAGAAGGCGTGGTATGATCAAGAAGCCATCGATTATGAGATGGACGATTGTGAGTGTTTCGAATTCGACGATGAGGACGTCGAGATCGCCGAGGCTACTGTAGAAGAGTAATAAAAATCCCCACCGACCTTGATCGGTGGGGATTTTTTGCGTGATTAATAAAGCCGATTTTTTTGTCGTTTGCGTTCTGAATAGGAGACGCTGAGGATGAGTCCGATACCGAGATACAGCGTGGCAACTGAGCTTCCACCATCGCTAAAGAAGGGTAGCGTAATGCCTATAACAGGCAATACGCGTAGGTTCATACCAAGATTAATGAGAGATTGGAAGCCGATATAGGCCATCATGCCCGTGCACAGATAAGAGCCCAAAGAGTCTTTCGAATGGCGGGCACAACGGTACATCTCAAACATCAGCAGCCCGAGGATGACCAGCAACAGCATACCGCCGAGGAATCCAAACTCTTCTGCAGCTACGATAAAGATGAGATCGTTGTTACGGGCAAATAGGTTGGGATTGGTACCGTTGAGATAGCCGACACCGGTCAGTTGGCCTGTGCCGATGGATTTGAGTGCCTCAAACTGTTGCCAACCTGCAGAATTGAGATATTCCTCAACAAAAGGAGGAAAGATACATAGAAAGCGTGCTTTCTTGGTTTCGTCCATAAAGAAGGTCCAGAGAATCGGGACGACAGCGCACACGCCGGCAAAGCCGAGGGCGTAGTAGATGAGATTCACTCCACTGATGAGAAGCATAGACAGGAAAATGGCGATGAATACCAAAGCTGTGCCATCGTCACCCTGGAGAAATACCAATAGAATGTGGAAACCGCCGTGTAGGCATAAAAAGAAAACGGTGCGAAATTCACGAATGCGGTCTTGTACACGCGAAAGATGCACGGAAAACGAGATGATAAAACTGATTTTCATCAACTCGGCAGGCTGGAACGTGAGCGGACCGATTTGCAACCAAGCGGTATCATCTGTGCCGGCTACGTTGACACCCAGCGGTGTGAAAGTGAGTAGTACCATAAGAAGCGTGATACCGCTCCACAGTGGCCAAAGGGCACAGATGTTTTCGTATTCCAAACGAGAGATGAATATGGCCAATATCAGACCTCCGACGGAAGCGCCGATTTGGATGATGGAACCACGCAATCCTGCACCGACACCATGGGCGGCGGAATAGACAAGTATACATCCGTAAGTAGAAGCGATGAGACATAGAAGAATCAGCCGTAGATTGGAGTCGCGCACAAATGAGCGTAACTTCTCTGTCCAAGTAGTTTTTCCAAATTTGGCCATAGTTTCACCTCCTTTTGAGTGTTTCGATACTTATTATAGCGAACTTTTTTAAAAGTTGCAACATTTCCTCTTTTATTATCTAAAAAAATGTGCTATAATATTTAAAATTTCGCGAAGCGACGGCGTTTCGCAGCATTTATCAGATAAGAGGTATAACTATGAGTGAGGTTTTTCGCTCAACTTCCGTCCAAATGACGGAGGAATATGGCAAACAGTTAGCAAAAGAATTGCAGGGCGGCACCGTTTTGGCTCTGTTTGGCGGTATGGGTATGGGCAAGACCGCTTTGGTTCGTGGAATTGCCGCAGGTCTTGGTTTGTCCGCGGAGGTTTCCAGCCCGACTTTTGCCTTGGTGCACGATTATGGTGGACGTCCGCCGCTGGTACACTTTGATATGTACCGCGTGACGGGATGGGAAGATTTGTATTCTACCGGTTTTTTTGATTATTTGGACGCAGGCGCTATCTTGGTGGTGGAGTGGAGCGAAAATATCGAGTCCGCTTTGCCTGAAGATGCGGTACGACTGCGTATTTCCCGCGAGGATGAATGTACGCGATTGATTGAAAGGGAGTGACGGTATGGCGCTGATTTTGGCAGTAGATACGTCTGCGAAACCTGTTTCGTGCGCTTTGGCAGAAGATGGCCGTGTGCTTGCTTCGTTCTATGCAAACACCGGATTAACGCACAGTCAAACCTTAATGCCGATGATTGAGAATTTGCTAAACGTGGCAGAAAAATCGGTTTCTGATTTGGACGCTGTGGCAGTCAACGTCGGTCCGGGCTCTTTTACGGGTGTCAGAATCGGTGTATCTGCTGTTAAGGGATTGGCCTTTACAGGTAATTTGCCTTGTGTTGCGGTGTCCACTCTGGAGAGTATGGCTGAAAATGCTGCCGCTGTGCCCGGCACGGTAATTTGTTGCTTAATGGACGCCCGTTGTCAGCAAGTGTACGGCGCTTTGTTTGAAAAGGATGAGGATGGCACGGTGCGCAGACTCTCCGAGGATGAAGCGCTGACTGTGGCGCAGATGGGCGAGAGAGTAGCAGCGATGGGGAAACCCGTAATTTTGCTAGGCGATGGCAGTGAGATGTGCTATCGGGTGTGGAAAGACAGTATCCCCGCAGTTCATTTGGCGCCGCCATCCGTTCGCTATCAAAACGCCGCCGCTACGGCAGTGATTGCTTGCCGCCGCTTTACGGAAGGTAAAATCGTTTCGGCCGAGGAGTTGTTGCCCCTCTATCTGCGCCTGCCTCAGGCAGAGCGAGAGCTCAACGCCCGAATGAGTAGTAAATAATGCGGCTTTGCCGCTTGAATGTGGAGGTAATTGTATGTCTAAAATGCCGTTTATTGCAGATCATCCCTTGATTCAGCACAAAGTTAGCGTTCTGCGAGACGTGTCGACGCCGTCCAATCAGTTCCGTGGTCTAATTAAAGAAATTACGGAACTGTTGGTGTACGAGGCAACCCGTGACCTGCCGACCGAAGAGATAGAGGTTCAGACCCCCATGGCGGTGGCTAAGTGTCGTGTTATTGCCGGTCGCAAACTGGCGTTTGTGCCGATTCTTCGTGCCGGTTTGGGTATGGTGGATGGCGGGCTGGAGTTGGTGCCTTCTGCTCGTGTCGGTCATATCGGTATGTATCGTGACGAGGAGACGCTAATTCCTCATCCTTACTATTGTAAACTGCCTAAGGACATTAACGAGCGTGACGTTATCGTGCTGGATCCTATGCTGGCCACCGGCGGCTCTGCTGTGGACGCTATCGACCAGATTAAAACGAAGAATCCGCGCTCAATTAAGTTTATGTGTATCATTGCTGCTCCTGAAGGCCTGAAATGCCTGACCGAGAAGCATCCTGACGTGCAGGTGTATTGCGCTTCTCTGGATGAGAAACTCAATGAAAATGGTTATATTCTACCCGGTTTGGGTGATGCGGGAGACCGTATTTTCGGTACGAAATAAATTAGAACGGACTTTGTCGAAAATTTCGACAAAGGCTGTTTTTTATGTTCATTCTCTATTGTAAATTATCTATTGCTATGCTATAATAACTTAAATATAAGTAGGGAGGGAAGGGTTCTGAATACGCAGAAGG
>JAZPZT010000075.1:0-19391 GCA_045544815.1 Acutalibacteraceae bacterium
AAAGACAAGACCGAAGTATATTGGGTCCATTTTACCGGCTGGAAGGTAGAGGAATATCTGGCCAGCTATGATCTGCCTAAGAAAGAAAACGTATTTTTCACCGGTGTATCTCCGGATTATCCTTGGATCTATAATCGGATCATCCGCGAGCTTCAGGTGAAACGTGTCAATTATGAAGATGTAATAAAACTGTTTATGCACCACATTTTTCTAACCATTAGCCGCTATATCAAGGAAGGCAAGCAAGCAAAGAACGAAACCATCAGCGATATTGAAAGAGCTGTGCATTATTTTAACGAAAACTACAACAAGCCCATATCCATTGAACAATACGCGCAAGAGCACTTAATGAGTGTGAATTGGTTTATACATAGTTTTAAGGAAGTAATGAATGTTCCACCAATGCAGTATATTGTTTCCTTGAGAATCGCCGCTGCCAAAGGATATTTGGAAAACAGCGATAAGAATATAAACGAAATTTCAAACATCGTAGGGTATGAGAATGCTTTGTATTTCAGTAGGCTGTTCAAAAAACACACTGGTATGACTCCTTCGGAGTATAAAAAGAAAAATAAAACAAGAAACAAGGAACACAAGGGGACGGTTCTCTTGTGATAATGGAGGCTAAAAAGCGAGGTGAAAATTCACCTCGCTTTTGCTATGTATGGGTCAAAATATACTGTTTTTCGTCAAAATTTTTCTTTAAAAACCACCGGCAAACCCAGTGTTTATGCGGCTTTATAGCTCTTGGTGTTATTATACCTCATTCATCTATACGGCGTACAATACCTGTTGCTTTCATATATTCATTTCTCCTTAAATTACAAATTGTGTTGTTATTATCTGTGCTTTTAGGGGATTTATACTGCATTAGTTTACTTTTGAAATGAAATATGATATAATAAAAAATAATAGTAATTTGGTAAAAAGAAAAGCAAATAAGTACTATTGTTGTTTCCCCCTTTCTTATCGCCTTGGCAGTTTTTTGCAGTGTTGTCTGATATAAAGAGATATCAGGACAACTTGGTTTAATCGGGTTATAGCGAATCGTAAAATTCTGCTAATCAACATACAAAATGTTAGGAGGAATACCATGAGAAAAGGTACATGGACACAAAAAGAAGACGGTGTGATAGAACTGAAAGAAGATTCTGGAGGAGGAGGTAACCCGCTCGTTTTAGTAGTGCTTGCATTAATTATTCCTTTAGTTGCTGGAATCGTTTTTCTTTATAACGCGGCACACTCTCCAAAATCCATCAACATTGACCTTGTGAATATAAACGCTGAGTTCGTCCCCTCTAAGTATTCTTCTTCCAGCGGCACCCGCTATCTTTATTTTAAATTTGAGGTAGAATCCAAAAAACAAAAAATCGACGAAATAAATTTATATCTTAATGTTGGTGACGCCGCTGGCAATAGTTTAGGAAGACTAAGTGTGTCCTTGGGTAGTAGCTATGACCGTTTGGAATTATCTAAAGGTGAAATAAGAAGCGTAGAAATCTCTTGGGATGATGATGATTTGTATTGGGGCGACGAAGACATATTTAATGTTCTTTATAGCACAGATTATTCTGATTTGACATTTACTTATGATATTTGGAGAGTTGTGTACTCGAACGGTTACATTTGGACACAATCCTCAAACAATAATCAGTTGTCTAATAGTGACGACAATAACAACATTATCGACAATGATACTCCTGACAATGACACTTCCGACAATGGCGACGCTATCGATACGTTGCTTGATGATGTCCAAAAACATACTGGTAATGACGCAATTTTACCCGACAACTATTCTGCTGTCGTCTATCACACACCGAACTGTGGTTGGTATTCCTATGCAGATGAAGAATACCATAATTCGTACTATATCACTTTTGAGGTGGATGCAGAAAGTACGCATACCTTTGTAGAGAATTTTACTAACAAATTACTTGGTGATGGATATACATTGCGATATGATGAGTATAACTATGAATACGTCAAAAACAATACCGTGATTTGCTTTTCAAATGTTCTGGAAAGCCGAGTAGATGGACGATTTGAATATTACTATATGCAATACTATGCCTATTCTTTGGATTAATTTATACAAAATATCATTTATCCACACAAAATAACAGCGGAGTGAAATTCACTCCGCTGTTTCTTTATATCTCTCCACTACGCTATGTAATGCAACGCAAAACAAGGAGTTTTATACGGTTGTTATGGGCTTAGAATTTTTTGTATTTTGGAAAGAGTTGGTTTGTACAACCGGCTTATTCGGAGATGGTTCGGATGATAGGTCCAAAGTACGATGGTATCCCTCAGTCCCACCACGGCGGAGATGTCACTTACCGTTGCCTCGTGGTTTGGCTTGTACGCCTGTAACGCAGAGACGCTTACCGAGAATGCCGCTGCCAGAGAAGCCACGTATTTTTCGTTCGGACCGACAACCAAAACGATTACTTTTGGCCGTAGCAGTTCCACTTCTCTTTGTAGAACGGATTTCTGTTCTTCTCCATAAGGACTATTGATGTTTGCGGCCTCCGCCAATGAAAGATGCGTTTGGCGCTTATCGCTTTTCTCCACAAGCAGTTTGTCCAAATTGTCCCACAATACATCATACCCAAAATCCGTTAAGCGGCGATAAAAATTCCAAAAAGCGGATTTGTTGGTTCTCATTTGAAAAGGCGCATTGGGTGTCTTTGTCCCCTGCACTGTTTGATACAGGCGCACCCATTCTTGCGTTTTGTATGGGCCGCTACCCAGATCTTCTTGACCGACAAACAGTAGCAACGGTCTGTCGCTGTGGATATATGCGTCAGGGAAGCCCATGCGAAACATAGTAGAGTAGCCGTTGTGCTCTTTTTCAGTCCCGAATTGCCACTCGTCATAGATATCTTTTAGCGCCAGTTCCACTTGATTCAGTTCCACATATACCACCTCTCTTTCCACAGTATACTTTAAGTGAACGGCAAAAGCAAGAGCATACAGATTTTTGCTTCATTTTTGGACTTCATATACCTCGTCGCACAGTGCTATGCCTTGGTCGGGGATAGGCAGGCAGGCGGTATAATGAGCGTGGGTGTCGGTCACCACGATTTTGAGTCCGCGCTGGCGTGCCAGTTGCCGCAGACGGGACAGGATGGCAATCTTGGTGCAGCGAGGGTCGGCCAGCGTGAGCGTGGTTGCCCAGGCGGTGAGGTCGTCGAGAATCCACACCCCCGTATGGGGGGCGTCCTTGGATTGTGGAGTCACCAACGTGGATTCCAACCTTGTGGGGCTCTTGGAATAGCTGTAGTAGGCTACCGTCTCTCCTTGCTCGGCCAACGTGTTGGCTAAGCGGATACCGATGGTGCGGCGTCCATCTCCCGGACGAGCGCACAGGGCGATGAGTGTGCCTTCCTTGTTGGACAGCAGGTGATGGATCATTTCTTTCATAGGTCATTCCTCCCTTTCGTACAAACTACCGTTTGCCGCAAGGAAATGGGTCCCTTTGTGCACGACGTTCACATAAATTGCGCAAAAATCGGCGGAGAGGGAAACCTCTCCGCCGATTTTTATTATACGTGATAGGGGTTATATTCGCCGTCGCTGTCTCGGACGAAAATCTCGCCGTTGGGCGCGATAAAATCGCCGTCGATGGTCTCGCGCAGGTCTTCCTCTCGCACGTAATCGCCGTCGCGGGTATACACACCATAATAAGTGTCGCCGTGCGTACGCCCCGTATAAGGCTCGTCACTCGAGGAAGTTCGCACCTTTTGGGGTTGCCTCTTCACAGGCTTCGCTTCCCGCGGCGCAAACAACGCATACAAGATACCGCCAATGATCAAGCACGCACCAATGCCGGCGCCCAACTCTGTTTCGTAAGAACAGGCGGCCAACCCCAAGATGATCAACAACACACTCATAGTCATTACCTCGTATAAAAAAGATATGCATTTCCTGCATTCACTTTACATAACGACAAATCGTGGAATTTTCGCACCGTAACACGCCCTTGCATTCTGTCGAAAGGTGTTGTATAATGCGCTTGTCGGCACAAACCGCCGTCAATCACAGGAGGTGACAGTATGTCGGAAAACCCCAAAAATAACCCGTCGAAGAAGCGGTTCGCCGCCCTCGGACAAATGCTCTACCGCATATTGTCCGGCTTTGTGGTGATTTTGCTGGCCGGTTTTGCCATGTTTGCGGTACTGCTGATTATTATGCATTTTATTTGAGGAGGAAACGTGTATGAAAAAGCATCTTTGGTTGATTATCGGCGCCGTGGTGGCGGTGGCCGCCATCGTGGTATCCCTGGTTTTCGTGTTTACCCCCGATGAAAACGAGCCTGAGGTGGTCATCCCCGACCTGAGCGGCAACTGGACGGCGGTGGCTACCTACGTGGGCGACGTGCCCACCTACACCGACGGCCAGTACGCCGCCTTTAAGGATGGTGTGGCCTATTTCTACAAGGACGGCCAGTTCACCGCACCTTATGCGGAGAGCACCTACACCATCAACGAGGCTTTCCAGATGGCTCTGCCGGATATCGGTCGTGAGTATAAGGTGGATAAAAAGACCGACAACGTGGTGCGCCTGTATCAGGACACCAACACCTATATGCTGCTGGTGCGCTCCGTCTCCCTGCTCTCTCAGGCTCAGGCTCAGGGCAAGTGGCAGGTGAAGATGAAGGGTGATCAGATGAACAACGGCGAGTCCTTGGTCTTTAACGGCAGCAAGCTGGAATATTACAAAGCCGGCTCTGCCACCCCTGCCGTCACCGCCGACTTCGTCATCGAAAACAGCGTGCTGAAGGCCGCCGCTTTGGGTATGGAGATGCGCTGCTATCCTGTCGGCGCCGACACCATCGTGCTGGTGGAGAAAAACGGCATCGTGTGGGAATTGGTCAGAGAGTAATTTGGAGTTTGCGTTAACGAGGAGGTGATTCCATATGATTAAGACCATGCTGAGGCACAAATGGCACCTCGGCGTGATTGTACTGCTTATGATTGTGGAGCCCTCCATCAACGCTGCCCTCAACTTTTGGTTGCAACGGCTGTTCAATTCCGCCACCGTAGGTGCGGATAAAATCATGTTGTTGCGCCTGCTCACCGCAGGATTTCTGATGTGGATTTCCAAGCGATTGGTCACCCACGCCATGCTGGTGGTGCGCGACCGCTTCATCTGCAATATGAAGGGCGACATCAAGCGCAACCTGTTTACGAAACTCTTTCATATCAACACCTCCAACATCTCGGAGAGTGGCTCCAGCGGCGAGTTTATCTCGATGTTCACCAACGATATTTTGTTGCTGGAGCAGCGGTTTTTCAACCAGATTATGGGTCTGGTGTCGGGTGTGTTCTCGGTGCTGATTTTGGGCTGGTCCTTTGTGACACTCAACGCCACGCTGGCGTGGACCATCATCGGCTTTGGCGTGCTCACCATGTTTGTGCCCCTGTTTTTCTCCAAGGTGCTCAATGCCAAAAACTACCGCTACACCCAGAAAATCGCCCAGTTTACGCAGAAACTGAAGGAGTATATCGTCGCCTATCCGACGATTAAAAACTACTCGGTGGAGGACGAGATTCAGCAGCATTTTGCGGTTCTGAATCAGGACACCGAGGACAGCAAATTTGACGCCGATTGCGCCATCACGCTGGCCAACAGCGTGGGTCAGTTGTCGGCGTGGTTTATGCAGTTTATCGGCGTGGGCATCGGCCTTATGTTGGTGATTCGGGGCGAGATTCTCATCGGCACGGTGATTGCGGCCCAGTCCTTCGCCAGCGATTTGGCTCTGCCCATTCAGAATATCATCATCAACGTCAATTCCATCCGCTCGGTGAAAAATATCGTCAATAAGTTGGAAAACTTCACCCTCGCCGGCGAGGAGTCGGCGGCGCAGGAAGCACCCTCCATCACCGACAGTGAGGGCGTGCGCAACGAGATTACCTTTGAGGGCGTGTCGCTGAAGGTGGGGGAGACCACCATCGTGGACGATTTCACCTTCACCTTTGAGAGCGGCAAGAAATACCTGATTGTGGGTCGCAACGGCTCGGGTAAGAGTTCCATCTTCAAGGCGCTGAAAAAGTGGTATCGCTCCTGCTCGGGGCGTATCGCCGTGGGCGGCGAGGAGGTTTCCTCCTTCACCAACGAGGCCCTTAGCGAAATGGTGTCCTACCTCAACGAAAGCGTGCTGATGTTCTCCGGCTCGGTGCGGGATAACATCCTGCTGTTCCGCGATTGTGATGAAGAGGCGCTGCAGCACGCCATCGACGAGTCCCATATGGATTTGGATTTGTCCAAGGTGATTATCGACGAGGGGCGCAACGTCTCCAGCGGCGAACAGCGCCGTATCGAGATTGCCCGCGCCCTGCTGAAAGCGCCGCCCATCCTCATTTTTGACGAGGTGGTGTCCACCTTGGATATCGAA
Source organism: Acutalibacteraceae bacterium (assembly GCA_045544815.1). Lineage (GTDB taxonomy): Bacteria > Bacillota > Clostridia > Oscillospirales > Acutalibacteraceae > UBA5905. The sequence goes on from JAZPZT010000075.1 coordinate 6,404, forward strand.
ACCGCCTATGAGATTGAGAAATCCGCCCTGGAATTGGAGGGGAAGACGGTGATTTTCATCTCCCACAATTTCTCTGGCAAGCTCATTGAGCGCTACGACGGCATTTTGGTGATGCGCGACGGCCGCTTAGAGGCGGCGGGCACCTATGCCGAGTTGATGGCGCACAACGCCTATTTTAAGAACATCTGCGAGATTAAATTCGGCAGTTTGACCTAAGTTGGCTTATCCTATCAGGAGGTGGCGCTATGGTGCGTATCGGCAACGATTGGGACGCCATTTTGGCGGACGAATGGGGCAAGGACTATTACCTCGACCTGCGTGAGTTTCTCAAACGGGAATATGCGACACAGACGGTGTATCCTGCCATGCAGGATATCTTCAACGCCCTCAAATACACCGCTTTTGGAGACGTGAAGGTGGTCATCATCGGTCAGGACCCCTACCACGGACCGCGGCAGGCTCACGGCCTTTGCTTTTCGGTGCAGGAGGGGGTAGAGCCGCCGCCCAGCCTCAAAAACATCTTTAAGGAGTTGGAGCAGGACGTGGGCAAACCCATCCCCCGCAGCGGCGATCTTTCCGCCTGGGCGCGGCAGGGTGTCCTGCTGCTCAATACGGTGCTCACCGTGCGGCAGGGACAGCCCACCAGCCATCAAGGGCAGGGATGGGAGCGTGTCACCGACCGTGTGATCAGCGAGCTGAACAATAAGCAGACCCCCGTGGTGTTTCTCCTCTGGGGCGCCCACGCCCAGCGCAAGGCGCAACTCATCACCAACCCCATCCACTACAAACTGGCCACGGTGCACCCCAGTCCTTTGTCCGCCCATCGGGGCTTTTTCGGCTGCCGCCATTTTTCCAAGGCCAACGCCCTGCTGGAAAAGCACGGAATGACGCCGATTGAATGGTAAAAACCAAAACAGCGGAATGCATACGCATTCCTCTGTTTTTTTTATTAGTAGCATTTTGAACAAGGAGAATAGCCGAGTTCAATTGCTCGACTCTTGGATACCTGCGACGGGTTTTTCATATTACTGCAAGAGGCTTTACGGTGATACTTAGAGCCGGAGGCAGGAATCCACACCATTTGAACGGTAGTGGTTGGCGTTTTCGTTGGCTTGATTTTGGTAGTAATCGCTTTCGTCGTGGTGGTCGTTTTCTTGACGACGGTTCTTTTTGTCGTTGTGGTGGTTGTGATATTCTCTTCTTCCTCATCAAGCTCTGTAGAAGTGTTGGTATCTACCGAATCGTAATCGCTGTAATCACAAGCGGATAGGCAACCACATAGCAAGACCATCGCCATAAAAAGAGAAATCATTCTTAACTTCAAAAAATCACCCCATTAAAGTTGATTTGTAACATATTGTTACATTTTTATTGTAACAAACAGTTACAATAAAATCAAGGGTGATTTTATGAAAGGTTTGCGATTGGTGCGAAAAGCACGCAATTTGAATCAGCAAAAAGTGGCGATGGACTTGAACATTTCCCGAGAATCGCTTTCGTATTACGAAAACGGTAAGCGAGAGCCGTCTTTGGCTTTGTTAGTGGAAATGTCGAGATATTTCAATGTATCCATCGATTATTTGATTACAGGAAAAGAATTTGAGAAAAGATAAAACCTGCAGGCTAAATAGCTTGCAGGTTTTTGTTTACATATTGCCAAATTTGTGCTTTAATTTTCCCACTTCACGTCCTCGCCTTGGGGTAGAGGATAGGTGCGCAGGGTGTCGCCCTCTGCCGTCAGCCTTACGGCGTGGATACGATGACAGCCGTAGGTGCGGTAGTAATATACTTTTCCATTCAAATCCATGCAGGAGGTGTACCGGCTAATCACCCGACCGCCGTCGGGCAGGCGCACGCACCCTCGCGGCACCTCCACCGTACCGATGGCGTGGAAAAACTGCCCCACGGCGTCCTCGCCGTCCTCGCTGTGTGCCGCCACAAACGCCCCGCGCCGAAAACGGGCGGGGGAGGAAAAACCGCCTGCCAGCCCCTCACTGCCGCTGCCGCGCCCCAAATGGGGCGGCGTGACCGACGGCTCCTCTGCCGTCAGAGGGGCGCTGTCCGCCCAATTCTGCAACTGACGGGGAAAAGGCGGCTCGTTGGTCATCACGCCGAGAGGGTTGTCGTACACCGCCAACCCCTCGACGGTGGATTCCACCACGATGGATTCTCGCTCGTCCGCCACCATCCAGTGGAGTTTGGTGGGGGGATAGGCGGCGGAAAAGGCGGTGTCGCACACCCACAGGTGTCTGAGCACCTCCTTCGCCTGCGCCACCGTGGCGCACCGCCCCAAGAGATAGGGAAGCAGCTCAAAAGAGGCCACGTCCCCCTCTTTCGGTGTGCCGTACCAGCCGCTGTGGGGGAAATTGAGCCCTGCCATCCCCAAACCGCACTCATTGACGGCGTCGTAGTAGAGCGGGAAACCATCCGCCACCATCGCCATACCGAGAATGGCGTAGTGCTGCTTTGTGGGCGGTAAATGCCGCCACGCAAAGGGAAAATCTCGTGGCGTCAGCACCACCGCCTCATTGTAGCTGTGCTCCAAATCCAGCGTCCGCCCGAATAGGCCGTCCATCTTCATCGCCGTACACATAGTCGTCACTCCTTTTGAGGTAGTGTGCGGAGCAGATGTGAGAATATACCAAAACAGCCGAGGTATCCTTCGATACCTCGGCTGTTCTTTTACTCTACGTAATCGTTGTCTCTGAACTGCAGGGAATACAATTCCTTGTACTTGCCACCCTGAGCCATCAGCTCCTCGTGGGTGCCACGTTCGGTAATGCGGCCGTCCAGCACCACGGCGATCTCGTCCGCACCGCGGATGGTGGACAGACGGTGGGCCACCACCAAGGTGGTGCGCCCCTTGCACAGCTCATCCAGCGCCTGCTGAATCAGCACCTCGGTGGTGTTGTCCAGCGCAGAGGTGGCCTCGTCCAAGATGAGGATGGCCGGGTCTTTGAGGAACACACGGGCGATGGAGAGACGCTGCTTCTGTCCGCCGGACAGCTTCACGCCGCGCTCACCGATCTCGGTGTCGTAGCCCTTTTCCAACGTCATCACGTAGTCGTGGATGTTGGCCCGCTTGGCGGCGAGAATCATCTCCTCCTCGGTGGCGTCGGGGCGGCCGTACATAATGTTGTCGCGGATGGTGCCCACAAAGAGGAACACGTCCTGCTGGACGATACCGATGTGACGGCGAATGGACTCCAGTTTCAGGGTGCGGATGTCGTGGCCGTCAATGCGGATCGTACCATTCTCGGCACCGAGCCGATAGAAATTAGGCAGCAGGTGACACAGGGTGGTCTTACCGCCGCCGGAGGGACCCACCAGCGCCAGCTTGCGGCCCTTTTCCAGGCGTAGGTCGATGTCGTGGAGCACCTCTTTGGAATCCACGTAGGAGTAGTTGACGCCCTCAAACTCGATGACACCCTCCACGTCGGTGAGCTCCACCGCGTCGGGATTTTCCGCCTCCACGGGCTCGTCCATCAATTCGCAAAAACGCTGGAAACCGGAAGCGCCGTTTTGGAAGGACTCCATAAAGAAGATGAGGGAGTTGACGGGACCGGTGAACAGATTCACCGACACGATAAAGGCGGAATAGTCACCGAAATCAAAGGTGGGGTCGTAGAACAGGAACAGACCGCCTGCGATGAGGATGATGACGTTGAACACGTCAGAGATGAAGGCGGTGGTGGAGTGGAAGCGCGCCATCGCCTTATAGGCGCGGCGGGAGGAATCCACAAAGGTGTCGTCACCAACTTTGAACTTATCCTTTTCGGTGTCGGCGTTGGTATAGGCCTTGGTCACACGGATGCCGGTGATACTGCTCTCCACGGCAGCGTTGATGATGGCATTGGATTTGCGGCGGTCGGCAAAGGCCTGCTTCATACTGCGGCGCAGGAAGTAGGAGGTCACCACCAGAATGGGCACACAGGCAAAGACGATGAGCGCCAATTGCCACTTGATGGAGCAGAGATAGACGAAGGAGAGCACCATCATCACCGAGCAGGTGAGCAGACTCTCGGGGCCGTGGTGGGCCAATTCGCAGATTTCGAACAAATCGCTGGTGATACGGGTCATAATGCGGCCCGTTTCGTTGTTATCGAAATAGGAGAAGGGCAGTTTCTGCAGATGGGCAAATAGGTCACGGCGCATTTGGGACTGCATTCGCACGCCGATCATATGGCCGTAGTATTGCACGAAATAATTCAGCGCCCAGCGCAGGATATACAGCCCCAGCACCACCAAACCAGAGGTGATGATGGCACGGATGTTGGCGTTGGGGATATAGTCGTTGAGCATGGTACGGGTGATGTAGGGATACACCATACCCAGCAGGGAGATGGTCATAGCGGCGGCCATATCTGCGGCAAAGAGTTTCTTGTGAGGTTTATAGTAGCTGATAAATCTTCTAAACATAAATAACCTCCTGTATGTTACACGCTTACTAAAGCGGAGAATGCGGCGATATCTTCTTCACGGGCCAGTTTTGGGTTGTCGATGGGGCATTCCACGAAGTTGATGGTGTAGCCCAAGGCGTGCATCAGCATGGTCAGGCAACTTTCGGTGAGAGGGTGCCCACGCTCGGCTGCCTTGAGGAAAATCTCGTTGAGCAGCGACAGGCGGTGTGCCTCCGGCGATTGCAGGGCGATGATGGCGTCGCGGTCGATGTACTGCGCCTTATCGCCGTCGGTGGTGAATTGCACGAATTCCTTCATGGAATAGCCTGCGGTGGCACTGCCTCGCTCGGAGCAGGCCTGCAGCAGACGGGAGATGGTCTCGGGGCGCACCAGCGGTCGGGTGGATTCCTGCACCAGTATGGTATCGCTGACGCCGTACTTGCCCTGAATGTGGTCCAGGGCATTTTTCAGCGAGGCGGTGCCGCTGTTGCCGGCAGGAATCAGGCCGCGCAGTTTGGTAATGCCGTATTGTGCGGCATAGGCCGCCACGATATTCTCCCATCCCTTGAGGCACACCACGTAGATGTCGTCGATGGAGGGATGCGCCTGATAGGCGTCCATACAGTACACCAATATAGGTTTGCCGTGGACGTTGACGAATTGGGTGGGCACGTTTTGCCGATTCTGTCCCGCCTTGCCGCCGGCGAGGATGATGACCGCACCACGGGTGCGCTTGCCGTCGACGGCGGTCTCTTCCGCCGTGGCGGCGGGGGAGGGCACCGTATAGCCGGAGATAAGCGCCTCCACCGTGGTGTCCAGGGCGGCGGCGAATTTTTGCAGTTTTTTCTGGGAGACGTCGTTTTCTCCCGATTCGATCTTGGCGATGGTGGAGCGGGTGGAGTAGCCCATAGCGTCTGCTAAATCTTGCTGGCTCATCCGCAGCTCGTATCGTCGTTTTTTGATGTTGGCCCCTACCGACATGGGTCGTTGCCTCCTTTTTGGGTGATATGTATATTATAAATCAACATTTGGTGATTTTCAAGACCTAAATGGAAAACAAATCCACAAAAGTGTGATTTTTTGTTGACTTTTTGAAGCGATGTGGCTATAATATGCAGGAAATGGGCGAGCGACGACTCGCCTTTTTGTGTGCAAAAAAATAAAAAGGTTATGATTTGAAAGGAGCGCTTTATTATGAAAGCAGTTATCTTCAATTCCGGTCTGGGCAATCGCATGGGCGATTTCACCAAGAACAATCACAAGTCTATGGCTCGTCTGAAGGATGGCGAGACCATCTTCCACCGTCAGATTCGTCTGCTGGCCGCCGAGGGCATCACCGAGTTTGTCATCACCACCGGCCCCTTCGAGGAGCAGTTGAAGGCGGAGGCCGCCGACTTCCCCCACTTGAACTTTACCTTCGTGCGTAACGATATCTACGACAAGACCAACTACATCTACTCTATGTTCTTGGCCCGTGAGTATCTGAACGACGACCTGCTGTTCTTCCACGGCGATTTGGTGTTCAACCGTAAGTTGCTGCACGACGTGTTGGCCTGCGCCGACGAGAACACCGCCACCGTCAACTTTACCAAGGCTCTGCCCGAGAAGGATTTCAAGGGCCGTGTCCGTGACGGCAAGGTGCTGGAGGTTTCCATCCACATCTTCGACGAGGATTGCTACGCCTTCCAGCCCTTCTACAAGATGACTAAGGCTACCGCCTCCGCTTGGATCGGCAAGGTGGTGGAGTTCATCCACAAGGGTGAGGACAAGTGCTATGCAGAGAACGCCCTCAACGAGATCTTCGCCGCTCTGAACGTCCGCGCTTTTAACTATGAGAACTACTACATCGACGAGATCGACAATCTGGACGATCACGCCCGTGTCACCGCGGACATCCTCGCCTACGACGAGGCCGACGCCAAGATTTTCGGCTAATTCTAATAAAGGATTATTTTAGGAGGTAACGATTATGAGTACAAAACCCACCACCGCTACCTATGGTTACAACGCTACGGATTTCAAGAAGTTTATGCGTCTGGCTTGGACGGTGTTGCTGTCCTTCGGCCTGATGTATATGTTCTTCTACAACGGCCGTCAGAACATCAATCTGGTGAAGAACGATATCGCCGGCTTCTTTGGTTTCTTTAAGGCAGACGGCACCGGCGACGCTTCCGGCATCAGCGTCATCACCCAGACTCTGTTCTGGAGCTATGCTTTCGGCCAGTTGGTGAACGGCCGTCTGGGTTCTTTCATCGGCTGTAAGAAGTATATGACCGTCGGTGTCATCGTGTCCTGTATCTGCAACGTGGCCATCTCCTTTGTGACGGCCGAGCAGATGTGGCTGTTCGCCCTGCTGTGGGGTGTCAACGGTTTCGCCCAGTCCATGGTTTGGTCCAATGGCCTTGAGGTACTCAACCAGTGGTGGCCCAAGAAGCGCCGCGGCTTCTCCTCCGGTCTGGCTACCGCTTTCTCCGGCGTGGGTCAGGTGGTCACCTATCTGTCCGTTTCTCTGAGCTTGTCTCTCAATCCCGAGTGGGGTTGGACCGCCGCTTTCCGTTTCCCCATCATCCCTCTGGTGATCGCTCTGGTGGCGTTCATCTTCCTGTTCAAGGAGAAGCCTGAGGACGTGGGTCTGGCTCCCTTCGTAGAGGAGGATCAGGAGGCCGCCGCTCGTGACGCCGCTCTGATTTCCGAGGTGAAGAGCAAAGGCTTCTTCTACCCCTACATCAAGCTGTTCAGCGAGCCTAAGTTTATCGTGTTCTGCTTCATTTCCGCCATTGCCGGTATCGGCCGTTACGGTCTGCTCAACTGGATGCCCACCTACTTCCGCGACGTGCACGGCATGGACGTGAAGGGCGCTATCTTTGGCTCTATTCTGCTCCCCTTGGGTCAGGCCTGCGCCATGTTCGTGTTCCCCTTCATCACCGATAAGGTGTTCAAGGGCAAGCGTGAGCCCATGTTGGCTCTGGCTTCCGTGGTGACCTTCATCTGCTTGGTCATCTTCCCCTTCATCACCAACACCACCGCCGCTACCCTGATGCTGTTTGTGGTGGGTGTGTTCAGTATGGTGACCGGTGTCATCTGGGCCATTGCCGGCGATATGGGCGGCCGCGCCATGTCCGCCACCGTGGTGGGCACGCTGGACTGCGCCGTGTATCTGGGCGCTGCTCTGCAGGAGGGTACCTTCGGCTTCTTCACCAAGTCCGGTCGTTGGGATCTGGGCTTCATCACCATCGGTGGTCTGTACATCGTGATGTTGGTGCTCACCCTGCTGGCCAGCAAGATGAAGCTGAAAAAACTGTAATTTTGGCAATAAAAAACGGAGTGGCGTTTCGCCACTCCGTTTTTGCTTTTTATTTACTCATCTTCCTTGGGGACGTAGTTCTGAGCGACCATCTCAATCTTACAGGGTACGCCGACGTCCTCTACAATGGGGGTGTAGCGCTCCACCTGCAGGAAGGTACAGACGCGAAGTGTGCCGGTGGAGGTCATTTTTTCCATCTTTTCGACCGCTGTTTCGATTTCTTTCACGGAGCAATCGGGGTCGGCAATAGGAGCCATCAGACTGAAGGTGTCCATCAGCGTATCACGGGACTTTTGGGTGGTGCCGCCCTCGATGATGATGCGCAGCTGATACAGGGTGAGCTTCTCGCCTTTATCGTTCTCCATCTCGTAGGTGGCGTTACGCAGGGTGACGTTGAGCCCGTTGATGGAGACCAAATACTCTTTGGTCAGATCCTCCGGCTTGGTGTCGGCATTGCCTGGGGCGCGACGAATGGAGCGAGTGTCCAGGTGCAGACCGTTATAGGTCTCGATAAAATCCACGAAGAAGCGGTTGATGACCGCATCTGCGGCGTACACCGGAGTGCCTTTCTCTTCGTCCTCTACGGCAGGTTTGTCGTCCTCCTTTTCGCCGCAGGCGACCATACCCACCATCATCAGCAGACATAGTAAAATCAGCACAAAACGTTTCATAGAGAGTACCTCGTTTCTATTTGTTATTGTCAGTATAATACATCTGCTTTTCAATGTCAATCGTCGGCTTCCAGCAGGAAACTCACGGGACGAAATCCGTCGTTGCAGGAAATGAGCGCCGAGTGGGGGTTTTTCATCCACCCGTCGAAAAAGTTGCCGCCGCCTGCCGCCAATTCCTCCACGAAGCGGCGCATACTCTCCCACGCCTCGGGGCACAGCCCGTCGGGGCGCTGGCCGTTGCGACTGATAAACACCTGCCCCTCTCGAACGTCGCAGGTGTGTTCGATGGGATTTTCATACTGCGCCATCAGGTCGGGGTATTCCGTGCGGCGCAGGGCGGTAATACGCACTTCTTTCATAGCGGTCACCTCATTTCTCTCCCATCATAGCACAATCCGCACCACAGAGCAAGAATTATCCCATAAAAACTTGTCACCGCTTCCAATGTGTGATACAATATCTACAGTTGTGTGACGGGATGTGAAAAGATGCGCGAACAGGGGAATGCGATACGGTTCAAGCGTCCTCTGCTGTGGGGCGGTGTTGCGGCCGCCACCGTCACCGCCATTGCGTTCCGGTGGCCTTTGTGGATCGTCTTGTTGGTTGCCGCGCTCTTCTTCTCGTGGTTTCTGTGGCGGCGGTCGTTGCTGTGCGCTGTGATCGTCGTCGCTTTTCTGCTCATCTCCGTTGGCTATCGCCACTTGTATATCGACCCTACCCGTCACTTGGACGGCTACGTGGATACCATCACCGGCGTGGTGGTGGAAGAGCCGGGCAACGGCAAAATGTACACCGTCCGTGTGGAGACCTCCTCCGTGTTGCGCAAAAACACCCGTGTGTCGCTTCTCTACTACGGTGAGGAGAATCCCGCTCTTTACGCTACTATCTCTGCAAAGGTGCGCCTGTACACTGCCGAGAGTGACACGTATTCCATCGGGCAAGGTTGTTTCGTGAGTGCTTTTCCTGCGGAGTATATTGAGAGCGATATGCAGGTCACCGGTACCACCGAGACGGCGACAGACCGCTGGATGCATGGGGCGCGCCTATCCTTGCATGCGGTGGGCGCCCGTGTGTTGGGGCGTACCGAATCGGCGGTTTTATCCGCCGTCTGCTTCGGTGAGCGCGCTTATTTGGATACCGCAACCGTCGACGCCTTTCGCGTCAGCGGTCTGAGCCACTTGTTGGTGGTGTCGGGGCTGCACGTGTCTATGGTGGCGCTGGCGCTGCGCCGTCTGTTGCGCCGTTTGGGGCGTCACGCCGCTTGCCTTTTATCTCTCTGCGGCGTGTGGTGGTTTGCGTGGCTGGTGGGTTTTTCGCCCTCTGTGTTGCGTGCCGCCACGATGTGCTCCGTGTGGCTGATTGGTCGTTGGCTCTTTTGCCGTGCCGACGGCCTCAACAGCCTTGGCTTTGCCGCCGTGGTGGTGTTGGCACTGGAGCCCTACGCCCTGTGGAACGGCGGCTTTCAGTTGTCCTTTGCCGCCACCTTTGGCGTGCTGTTGCTGGCACCTCGTCTGGTGCCCCGTTTTGAAACAGAATACGACCTGCCTTGGTGGCAGAGTCTGTGGCAGGCTCTGCGCCGCACCGTGCTGAACGGTGTCGCCGTCTGTTTATCTGCGTTATTGTTTACTTTACCCATCGCCGTGTATCACTACGGCGGTTTCTCCCTCACCACCGTGATTTCCAACGTGCTGGCGGTGGCTCCTGTGGGCCTGATGATGGCACTGGGATGGCTGGGCACGCTGTGCGGCCTCGTCCCATTCCTCGGTTGGCTGAGCAACGGTCTCTTACTGCCTGCCGGCCTGCTGGCTCGGTATATTGATGGGGTGGCGGAGCTTTGCTCGCCCAATTGGGCGTGGATACCCGTTACCAAATGGTGGCAGGGGTGGCTGATCATCGGCCTGTGCGCCGCTATCGTGTGCGGCATACTCTGCCGCATTCCTTGGCGGCGTCTGTTGGCGTGCGTGGTCTTTTTGGCGGTGACCGTCTGCTGCGTCGGTGTGCCGCTCACCATACCCCTCGCTGAGGTGACCGTCGTGTCCTTGGACGGCGACGCCGCCATCGTCATTCGCCACGGCGAGGACACCGCCCTATTGCTCACCCATGGGCGTAAGGTGGACGAAACCGCCTACGCTTTGCCCAATCTTAACCCCGACGCCGTGTTTGTGGCAAAGGCCGCTGCCTCGGACGTCCCTCGCCTGCAACGCTATCCCGACGCCACCCTATTCGTGACGGAGGATACCTATCTATCGGGCATAGCTTGTCCCGTCGGTGGCACCATCACCCTGTGGGAGGGGTGTACCCTCACCCTGCTGTCCGAGGACTGGTGGCTGGTGCGGGTGGGCATCCATCGGGTGCGGGTCTGCGTCAATCCCAAGGCGCCACCAGTGGATACCACGGATTTCTGTATCTATGTGGGCGGCACGCCCACCCATCCGCCTGCTACCGCTTATGCGGTGGCCTGCACCGAGGCGTGGCTGCGCCGCTATCATCCCGCCCTAACAGGGCGTGAGATTTGCGTTGTCAATACCCCTACCACCTTTGTCCCGCAAGAGGGAGAATGGAGAGTGACACCATGGCTATGAATGAAACCGAATTGAAAGACATCATCAAGGCAGGCTCTGCCAACCTCTACGTCTTTTACGGCGCCGAGAGTTATCTCGTGGAGCAGTACGCCCGTTTGGTGATTCGTGAGACGGTGGAGGAGGGCTTTGACGCCTTTAACCTCCAGCAGTTTGACGGTGGGGAGGTGTCGATTGCCGAATTGGAGGACGCCGTAGAGGCGCTTCCCATGATGACCGACCGCAAATGCGTGGTGGTGCGTGATTTGGACCCCTGCAGCGGCGATACCGACCGCCTTCTCCGCTTGATGGAGCAGGTGCCCGACAGTTGCGTGCTGGTGTTCCGCCAGATGACCGTCCAACCCGATAAGCGCAAAAACGGCTGGAAAGAGTTTCTCGCTATTGCGGAAAAGCAGGGCGTGGCGATGAATTTTCAGCGCAAGGACGTCACCGAAGCCGCCAAAATGCTGGTAGGCGGTGCCAAGCGCCGTGGTTGCCGTTTGGACGTGGCGGACGCGCGCTATTTGGTGGAGCAGGTGGGCAACGACCTCAACCTGCTGATTCACGAATTGGATAAACTCTGCGCCTTGGCCGGCGAGGGCGGCGAAATCACCCGTCAGATGATTGACACCGCCTGCCCCAAGAATCTGGAGGCCAAGGTCTTTGACCTCTCCAAGGATATCCTCTACCGCCGTCGTCAGCAGGCCTTCGACCTGCTGCACCAGCTGCGCATTCAGCGTGCCGAGCCGGTGATGGTGTTGGGCGCGCTGTCCGGCGCCTTCTCTGATTTTTATCGGGCCAAGGTGGCGGTGGCGTCGGGTATGTCCGCTGAGAGTATGGCCACCCACTTTAAGAGCTATAAAGGCAAGGAATGGAAACTGAAAAGCGCCGCCCGTGACTGCGGTCGGCAGACGGTGGATACCCTGCGCACCTGCCTGCAGATTTTGGCCGAGACGGATACCGCTCTCAAGCTGCGCAGTGGTGAGGAATGGGTGCTGCTGGAGCAGACCGTGGCTCGCCTAATGGAGGTTGTGAAATGAGACGGATACGTCAGGCCATCGTGGTGGAGGGCAAGCACGATGAAATTCGGGTGCGCTCTGCCGTGGACGCCGTGGTGGTGCCCACCGACGGCTTCCGTATCTTTAAGGATAGAGAAAAGATGGCGCTGTTGCGCCGTTTGGCGGCGGTGCGTGGCCTGATTGTGCTCACCGACAGCGATTCCGCCGGCGGTGTCATCCGCAACCATATTCTCTCCTGCATTCCTACCGAGCAATTGGCGCAGGCCTATATCCCACCCATCCGGGGCAAAGAGCGGCGCAAATCCGCTCCCTCCCAAGAGGGATTGCTGGGGGTGGAGGGTATGGACGCCGCCACCGTGTTGGCGGCCTTAGAGCGTGCCGGCGCCGTGTTTGAGGACGAGGAGGCGCCCCTGCGCACCTCCTTGGGGCTCACCAAGGCGGATTGGATGGCCTTGGGGCTGTGCGGCACCGCCGACAGCGCCCGTCGCCGCACCCGTTTGGCGCAGGCTTTGGGCGTGCCCACCTATCTGTCCGCCAACCGCCTGCTGGAATTGGTGAATACCACCGTCACCGCCCGGGAATGGGCGCGATTGGTGGAGGCAATACAATAATCCCTGCGAAATATGAATAAAAAGGAGTTTGTCACTATGTCTGAGACGTTTATCAATCCCGTGGATGCCCTGTTGGATCCCGATAACGACGATAACATCATTCTGTACAATGAGAAAGACGAGGCGGTGGAGTTTATCCAAATCGCCCTCATCAGCCTGAACAACAACCTGTATCCCATTCTGTTGCCTGCCGCCCCTATGGAGGGCGTGGGTGAGGGCGAGGCGCTGGTGTTCGTCATCGCTGAGGTGGACGGCGAAAACGCCCTGCTGTTGGAGAATGACGACGCCGTCATCGACGCCGTTTTTGAGGATTACTACCGCCTCCTGCGCGAGGCCGGCGTAGACGTGGATTGATTTTCGGCTGTCCTTTTCGCACCTCAAAAACAACTCCTAATAAAACGGCCGCATCCCTCAGGATGGGGCCG
>JAZPZT010000076.1:0-3607 GCA_045544815.1 Acutalibacteraceae bacterium
TCAGCCATCGAGCACCACGCCGTGCTGTCCCCCTGCGCCGCCGCACAGCGGCAGGGACGCACCGTCATCCCTATTCCGACCACGGCAGAGGGTATCGTCACCGCCGGAGCGGTGGAAAACAGCCTCACTCCCGACGTGAAACTGGTGTCGGTGATGACGGCGAATAACGAGCTGGGCACCATCCAGCCCATCGCCGTTTTAGTCGAGGTCGCACACCGACACGGCGCCCTCTTTCACACCGATGCGGTGGCCGCCGTCGGCCGCCTGCCACTGGATGTCAAGGCGCTGGACGTGGATTTTCTCTCCGCCTCTGCCCATAAATTCGGCGGCCCCAAAGGCGTGGGCTTTTTGTATATCAAAAAAGGCACCGCCATCGCCCCTCTGCTTTACGGCGGCGCACAGGAAAACGGCCTGCGCGCCGGCACCGAAAACGTGGCCGCCATCATCGGTATGGCGGTAGCCCTGCGCAACGCCGTCACCTATCTTGCGCCGCGACGCGCTCATCTTAAGCGGTTGACCGCTCTGTTTTTGGACGGCCTGCAGGCGGCAGGTATCCCCTTCATCCGTCACGGCGGCACGGATACTCTGCCCGGCTACGTGAGCCTTGCTTTCCCCTCCATGGCGGCAGAAAATCTGCTCCATCGACTGGACTTGCAGGGCATTATGGTATCCACCAAGGCGGCCTGCGACGGCAAAGATACCGCCACCTCCCACGTGCTGCAGGCCATCGGCTTGCCTGAGGAAATCGCCGCCTCCACCATCCGCGTTTCTTTCGGCCACACCAATACCGAGGCCGATGTAACCGCTTTCATTACGGCTTTGCAATCCATTTTCACCCCGTAACGCCACAAAAAGGAGAACCACTCGTGAACAAAACACCATTCTTTGACCGTGCCCTGCCCGTGTGGCCTGCCGACGCCCTGCGGGAGAAAAATATCACCATCGGCCTATACGCCGCTGTGTCCGGCGCCGACCGTCTGCGTATCACCGCCACCGATACCTATCGGGTGTTTGTGGACGGCGTGTTTTACGCCTACGGCCCTGCCCGTTGCGCCCACGACCACTATCGTGTGGACGAAATTTCCTTGCCTACCACCGCTACCCACGTAGCGATCGAGGTGGTACATTACGCCGTCAACAGCTTTTGCTATCTGCAGGCAGACGGCTTCGTGCAGGCGGAGATTCTCTCTTGCGGGCAGGTGATTGCCGCCACAGGCGGCGATGGATTCGCCTATTTCCGCCTCAGCGGACGGGTACAAAAGGTACAGCGCTACAGCTATCAGCGTCCCTTCGTGGATGGGTGGCAATTAACGCCCTCTTATGCCGATTGGCACACCGGCAAGGCGTGCACCTTTACACACCCCATTGCCGTCAACGAGACGGCAGAAAAGCGTTTAGTGGCCCGTGGTATCCCCCTTTATACCTTTACCGACACCTTTGCCCATCGGCAGATTGCCGCAGGCACCTTTACCGAGGGACACGTCCCTATGCAATACAAAAAAGACCGTTCTCTGATCCGTCTCTACGACCCCGACAGCGGTAATCTGGAGGGCTTTCTCGAAAGCGAATTGGAGTGGCACCTCTCCGACACAGTGCAGGAATGGCGCTACACCACCCACACCACCGCAGAGGAAAGCACCGAGGAAATCCGCCTATCTGCCCACCAGTGGGCACTTTTGGCTCTGCCAATGGAAAAGACCGGATTTATTACCGCCCGTCTGCATTGTCAGTCGGATACCTCCCTGTGGCTGCTCTTCGACGAGGTGCTCACCGACGGCGACGTAGACCCTCTGCGTATGGACTGTTGCAATATCCTGCGGCTGGATTTGGCGGCGGGCGACTACGATTTTCTCTCCACCGAGCCCTACGGTTTTCGCTATCTCAAGGCGGTGTGTCAGACAGGGCAGGTCACCATCCGCAATGCGGGTGTAAAGGAATTGGCTTGCCCCATCCCCGTCACCACCGCTTATACGGATACCAACGAAAACCGCCAAGCCATCTACACGGCGGCGGTGGAAACCTTCCGCCAAAACAGTGTGGACATCTTTATGGACTGCCCCACCCGTGAGCGTGCAGGCTGGCTGTGCGACAGTTTCTTCACCGCACGCACCGAATGGCGCCTGACGGGGCAAAACGCCATCGAGCGCAACTTCCTCGAAAACTATCTCCTCCCCGACCGCTTCCCCTGCCTGCCCGAGGGCATGGTGCCTATGTGCTATCCTGCCGACCACAGCGACGGCAACTTCATCCCCAACTGGGCGATGTGGCTGGTGCTGGAGTTGGAGGATCGTCTCAAACGTGTGGGCGACCGTGATTTCATCCACCGCTTCCGCTCACGGGTATACGCCCTGCTGGATTGGTTTGCCCAGTACGAAAACGCCGACGGGTTATTGGAGTATTTGCCCGGCTGGGTGTTTGTGGAATGGTCCAAGGCCAACGACCTGGTGCAGGACATCAACTTCCCCTCCAATATGCTGTACGCCCGTATGCTGGAGGCGGTAGACACCCTATACGGCGACAGCGCCCTGCGCGAAAAGGCGCAGCGACTGAAAGAGTGCATTCGTCAGCGCTCCTACAACGGCACCTTCTTCGTCGATAACGAGGTGTACGGCTCCGACGGCCTGCCCCACTCTACGGGGGAATGTACCGAAACCTGCCAATACTACGCCTTCTTCACCGGCGTGGCCACGCCGCAGAGCCATCCTGATTTGTGGCGGACACTGACCACCGACTTCGGCCCTCACCGCACCACAGCCCACCCACACGTCTACCCTGCCAACGCCTTCATCGGTAACTATCTGCGGCTGATGTTGCTGGCGCAGGAGGGATACAAAGAGCAGTTGCTGGAGGAAATCAACGGCTACTTCGGCTATATGGCCCGGCGCACCGGCACGCTGTGGGAGCACGTGGGCACCACCGCCAGTTGCAACCACGGATTTGCCTCTTACGTGGCTTGCTTACTGTTAGATGCATAAAAAATATCCGCTCGGCTGTGCCGAGCGGTTATTTTTTCTTATTACAGATTCAGAAAATCGGTGCGGTAGGACAGGCCGAAGGCGTCGGCAACGGCTTTTAACTCCTCGTCGCGGATGGTGTTGACGTGAGGCAGGTGAGCGATCTTCATATACAGCTCTGCCGCCTTCTCCACCGTCTCGATGAGGCCGAAGGTCTCGTCCATCGTGCGGCCTGCGCCGTAGATACCGTGCAGACCCCATACCACCAGACGATAATCCTCCATCTTCTGCGCCGTAGCCACGCCGATCTCGTTGTTGCCGCACACCATCCAGGGCAGCACGCCGATACCGTCGGGGAACACCACGATACACTCGGTGCACATCTCCCAAATGGTGTGGGTGAAGGCCTTATCCTCCAGCACGTGCACGTGGGTCATGGCCAAAGTGTTGGTGGGATGGGTGTGCATTACCACACGGTGCTGCGGATCTTTCTTCAGTCGGGTCATATGGCTCATCAGGTGAGCAGGCAACTCGCTGGTGAAGCGGCCGCCGTCCTTGTATCCCCACAGCAGTTCCGCCGTTGTGCCGTCCTTAGCAATGCGGATGATACCCAGATTGGTCTCGGGGTCTTTCTCCACGTTCTTGAAATACTT
>JAZPZT010000077.1:0-1867 GCA_045544815.1 Acutalibacteraceae bacterium
GTCAGCAGGATGTTGCTGCATGGCTCGGCGAATCCACGAAGCCCACATCCATTCGTGAGTTTCTCCAGCGCGCCGAGCAGAAAACTCATTCTGCCCCCAAGCATGATAAAGATACACCCGAACGATAACAGAATAACCCGCCATGAAGCCGACTTATCTGCTCCATGGCGGGCCTTTTTACGTTAGCGGGTCATTTTGCCTCTATGTACAGTGCTCATGAATTACTGAAAAAGCGAAGACAGCGCTGCTGATAAGCCAATACACCGTCCCTTTGTATAGAGTAAGTATAGTGAATATGAAAAGCCGGACGCATTGCGTCCGGCTGGTTGATCGTGTGTACGTAGATTGTCGTGGTATAACTGCCTGCGGGCTCAATCCCGGATAATCACTCCATCGGAACGAGCAGGAACAGCCCATCAACATGCGTTTCAAAGGTCAGTCTGCCGTTTTCAACGGTAAAGGCAACATCCGTCCATACTTCTGTGCGCTCGGCGGTTTCCGCTGCCGGAGTCACATCCACGCGCACCAACCTGAATTCTGCATACTTCTCAGCATCCAGCGGCAGGGAGACAGATACCTTTCCATTGAAGGGCACTACACGTCCCGCCGACTCATATGCCACAGTGAAAGCATACAGCACACCGTCGAAAGGCGCATCCAGTTCACGCACGATCTGTTCACCGTGTGGAAGCGGCTGATTGATGAATACGTTTTTGATCGTGGCGCCACTCATCACGCTAAAGGTAGCCGTCTCATGATCCCCGCAGACGGGACAGACCGTCAGAATGGTTTCGGCCTCGCTGTCCTTCACGGTAATCTCATACAGCGCGCATTCCGTGGTTCCTTCATGGCGGCAACCGTAACGCTTGCATTTGGCACTGTGCGTACCATCCTGATTGGGATACCACAGATCATACCAATGTCCGCGTGCGGCTGTCTGATCCGCCTGATAGCTCTCCTCGCAGCGGGAGCAGGTATAGGTTGTGTAGCCATCCTCTGTGCAGGTGGGCTTTGTCACAACGGCGGTGTAATCATGGCCCAGCTTTTCACTCAGCAGTTCGCCGCAACCCTCGCGGGTGCAGAACTGATCGTTGGTGCAGTCCGCTTCAGCACCGGGGATGTGGCCCAGTGCTGCGCCATGTTCGCTGCCGCAGACTTCGCAGATTGCCCCGGCCGTGCAGGTGGCCGTGCCACCGGAGCAGTCCTCGGTCTCGGTGTGGGTCGCGTCGTTCTTACACACGCGGGTATGCGTGCCGTCGCCATTGGACTTCCACTCGCCCCAGTTGTGGTCGGTAGCGGGGATGTAAGCACCCTCGCAGACCTCGCACACGCCGTCCTCGGTGCAGGTGGCATTGCCGCCGGTGCAGTCTTCGGTCTCAGTGTGAGAAGCGTCGTTCAGGCACACACGGGTGTGGGTGCCGTTGCCGTTGGACTTCCACTCGCCCCAGCTGTGGTTGATGGCGGAAATGTAAGTCGCCTCGCAGACCTCGCACACGCCGTCCTCGGTGCAGGTGGCCGTGCCGCCGGTGCAGTCCTCAGTCTCAGTGTGGGTCGCGTCGTTGGCACACACGCGGGTATGCGTGCCGTCGCCGTTGGACTTCCACTCGCCCCATACGTGCTGGATGGCGGGGATGTACGTAGCCTTGCAGACCTCGCACACGCCGTCCTCGGTGCAGGTGGCCTTGCCGCCGGAGCAGTCCTCAGCCTCGGTGTGGTTCGCGTCATTCTTACAGGTGCGGGTATGCGTGCCGTTGCCGTTGGACTTCCACTCGCCCCAGCTGTGGTTGATGGCGGAAATGTAAGTCGCCTCGCAGACCTCGCACACGCCGTCCTCGGTGCAGGTGGCCGTGCCGCCGGTGCAGTCCTC
>JAZPZT010000078.1:0-9381 GCA_045544815.1 Acutalibacteraceae bacterium
AAAATCATTTTCAGTTGACATTTCGCTAAATACCTTTGTGATAATTTCAGGGAACAGGTTGTTTCTTACGAATCTGCGATACTTCATATCATTTTCAGTTCTTCCGCTAATCAGCGATTTGTTAGTTACAGTATTATCCGATACACTAAAAATAGCCGCCAATTTTAAATTTGCAATTTGTGCCGCTCTAAAGGCTGATGCCGTCTCCATTTCGATAACATTACAACCCATATTCAAAATCTCATCAATATGCGCATATTGAGCGAATACCGAATCAATACTAAATGCTCTGCCAATGTGAAACTTCACATTATTTTTATTACACACCTTTTCTGTAATTCTGCACATCACATCAAATATGTTCTTATCAGGTTCTACCTTTGTCCCAAATACATCTTTAATTCTAAGTGTATCTGATGCAATGTATCGGCTTGCGCCATCACCGCAGATGCTATATTGAGGAATAACAATATCTCCTATACCTATTTCTTCGTCCAAAGAACCAACAGAACCTACAAAAATAATATTTTTGCATTTTGTTACGCCTAAGGCCAAAAGAGCATCCATAAACACAGGTGCACCAATGCCGGTTTTTATGTAGGTTATATCACAAATTTCGCTTTTTATATTCCATACTTTTATGGCAGAAAACTGAGATTCACTCAAGTATTCAGCATCGCCAAGAAGCGCCAATGATTTAGGTTCCCACCAAGGCGCAATAACTACATTTGTATTTATTTGTTCCGGCATTACGCCAAGGCAATGAAGACATATATCCTTTTCGGTCGATTTATATTTTTTCATTCCGTCTATCAATTGATGAAAATTCATAATCGCTCCTTTTGTTATACAATCAAATTTTTGTATTGTTCTATCTTATTTGGAAAGTCTGCATCAAAAACTTTCTTTTCAATAATGAGTTGCGCTCTCCGTAATATTTGCAAAATTTCGGGATCATCTTCCGTTCTTCTCAAATCTGCCATAGCCATAATGATTTTACCGCGAACAAAATACAGTGTTTTCAAGTCGCATTCCATATAATCCGCCGCCTTTCAAACAACAGATTATACCGAAAGATTTTCAAAAGTCCAGCGTTATTTTTCGGTGTTTTGTTTAGCGGTGTTGATGGATGAGATTAAAATTCGCTTGACCTCGGTACAGTTATCAAGTAGGGACTTATCGTTATAATAGCCACTTTCCAAAAGCAACTCAATCCAGTATTCAGTTTCAGAACACTCTTTTAATGCAATTTGTAATTTAGCAATAAAATCAGCCTTGCCATGAGCGTAAAAAGCCTCTCTAATATTTGCTCCGATACTTGTTCCTGAACGCAAAAATTGATTGATAAGAGCAGACTCACACTTTGCCACTCTTAACTCCTTGCATACCTTTATCACATCAAGCGCAAACGCTTTTGATTTTATCATCAAAGGACTTTCTTTCATCGCTATCACCCCTTAAACTTATTATACTTCCTAAAAGTAAAAAGTGCAAGGCAAAGCCTTGCAAAACACTTCTTCACTATTCACTATTACGTATTACCTCCAAAAATCTTCTCGGACGGATTTAGTGAAGAGTGAAAAGTGAAAAAGTAAAACCTTCCCGAACTTCGTCCGAGAAGGTTTTTGGGTGCGGGAGATGGGATCTGAACCTTGGTTTTGCGCCGAGTATGTGCGTATCCTACTTTCTGCACGCAAAACCTTGAAATGCCTGCGGCATTTCGATGGTTCGATCAACAAGTCTCATCGACAAAAAGAAAAACGGACACCATTCGGTGTCCGTTTCCTTTTTGTGGGTGCGGGAGATGGGATCGAACCATCGACCTTCGGGTTATGAGCCCGACGAGCTACCTCTGCTCCACCCCGCGATATGTGTGCGCCTCAACGCTAATACAGTATACCCAGTTTCCGTCGTAAAGTCAAGCCTTTTTTGAAAAATTCCCGTGATTTATTTTGCACAGGACATTTTTGCGCACTCAGCTTTGTTTTTTTGACACAAAAAGAGGGCATCCATACGGATGCCCTCTTGGAAGCCTATTTATTGTGTGGGACACACGGGCATAAGCGCCCATACGTCTTAACGGTCAATGGCGTCGGGATTAAGCACGCTTCTTGCTGTTGGCAACCAGCACTACAATAGCCAGAGCGGAGATCAGCATCAAAGCACCGTAAATAACGATGTCGTTGCTGATACCGGTCACGGGAGAATCGCCGGACTCGCTGGTATCCACCACGATAGCGAAGGGGGAGAGGTCGGTGACGGTAAACTGCAGCTCCTCGCCGTTGTTGATCACCTTGGCATTGTCGATCAGCTCCCACTCACCGTTATGGTTCATGTGCAGCAGACCCACGAAGCGGCGCAGAGTATCGGCACTCAGCACGATGGTGAAGGAGTGATCCTCATTGTGGTTGGTGCAGCCCTCGTAACGGATGTCGAACAGGTCGCTGACCTTCAGGTTGGCGCCGGCAATCTTCTGGACGGCAGCCAGATCCTTCAAATCCTTATTCAGGTCGGTCAAATCGTCAGAGGAAGCGATCTCGCCGTAGGCCTTCTCGATCAGAGTTTTCAGCTCAGCGGGCAGCTTGTTTCTCTCGTTGTAAGGGGTGATGATCAAATCGGCGGTGCAGTCCTCGCTACCTCTCTCAAAAGAGACCAGGACAGGCGCAGAGTTGTTCGAGGGGCTCTTAACGAATTGGCCGGGTGCGGCACAGACGGAAACACTCAAAGTCAGCATTAACACCATAGCCAGAACGATTGCAAACGCTTTTTTCATAATCAAATCTTCCTTTCTTATGGTTGATTATTATTATCTATATCCAATAGCGAGTATCCATACTCGTTTATTTGGCGAACGTAGTCGGCGCCGAATCGCTTTTGTATGACATCGAATGCCCGACCGAGGTGGGGAGGACGAGAGGTCATATTGTGGCAATCGGAGCCTAAAAGGTGAACGTACCCTTCGTTGAGAAGGGAGAGGGCTTTTCGCCTTGTGGCCAAGGCGGTGAAAAAAGAGGCGTTGGTTTGCATTAGAATGCCGTTTTCCAGCAGTCTGTTCCAAACCGTTTTGCTTTGTAGGGTCCAGTACCGGTCTATGTGAGCCAGCACCAGAATAATACCGTTTTTGCCGGACATATCAACCAGTTCGCGAACCATACTCTCGGTCCATCGGCACATCGGCATCTCCAATAGCAGTAAGTGGCTCCCTTCGATACAAAGGGATGACAGACCCTTCATGCGGCTGATGCCCGGATAATAGAGAACCTCAGCACCGAGGTGTAGGGTTGGCAGGTTGTCGCCTTTTTGTTGGTTGCGGAGCGCCTCAGCGGAGCGCTCGCGTCTCTCCAAAAAGGTTGCAACCGATTCGTCGTTGGCGTAGAAGTGCGGTGTGGCAATCACTGTCGTGATACCCTGTGCCGCCTGCGCCTGCATCATCGCGATACTTTCCGCCACGTTGTGACTGCCGTCATCCATTTCGGGCAACACGTGATTATGCCAGTCAATCATCCATTATCCTGCTCATCGCTTTGATAATAGCGATAGGATTTGTAACTGCGGTATTTGCGATACTTACCGTAGTTGCCGCCGCCCGACTTGGCTTCGTTCATCACGCAACCCAGCACCTTGACGTTGGACAGCTTCAGCTGGCGGAAACACTTTTCCAGCTCCTTTTTCTCGGTATAGTCCTCGCGGATGACCACGATCATACCGGAAATCAGTCGGGAAATGGACACGGCGTCGGAAACGAGATTGACCGGCGGAAGGTCAATGATGATATAGTCGAACACCTCTCTCAACTGGTTGAGGACGTTTTCCATACGGCCGGAGCCCAATAGCTCGGAGGGGTTGGGCGGGATATCTCCGGACGGGAGAACAAACCAGTTGTCCAGTAGATAATTCTGGAAGGCGAAACACTCCTTGCTCTTACCACGCAGCAGATCGGCCAGGCCGGGAGTGCTGTCAATTTGCAGTTTTTTTGCAACGGAGGGGATACGCAGGTCACCGTCAATCAGCAGCACCTTGCTTCCCTTTTCGGCAAAGACGTATGCCAGATTTACGGCGGTGGTGCTTTTTCCCTCGCCACGCATCGAGCTGGTCACGCCGATGATGGGACACTTCTCGTTTTCAGGGAGCGTGAAGTCTAAGTTGGCACGAATCAATTTGTATTGCTCAAGAGCGGTAAATTCCAGATTTTTGTGCAGTGTATGCTTTATGTCTTGTGGGGCGGTCGCAGGTTTGGGACCAAACCGAGGTATAGACAAACGACGCTTCACGCAATCCCTCCTCTCCTTTGGTTTGCGCAGATAGTCCGCACATAGTAACAGGTATATATGGTCAGTGTTATTTTAACATATCCGTATGCAAAATACAAGCCCTATTTTTCATACTTTTTTGCATATAGAGGCTTCAAACGGCGGATTTTTAGGATTTTTTCTTTTTTCGGCTCATCAATAGGGATTGAATCCCTTTCAAACGACCGGGATATAGCAATGCTGCCAGCGCAAATCCCAGCAGACCGGTAGCGATAGCGCAGACGAAACCCCATACCGCCCATTGGGTGTATTTGTAGATGAGCACACCCTGAATGAGATGGATGCCGACCAGCGAAAAGACCAGCAATGCCAGTGTGGTAACGCCTAATTTGATAATCAGCGGCGCTACCTTTATTTTCAATATATGTTTGCCGGCAAATACGGTGTAATAGATACTTTTGAATACCACCGCCGCTAAGGTGCCGACGGCAACGCCGATTAACGGATCCCACACCAACATCAGCACCAGAGAGACTACCACGTTGATGGCGGCTTCGCCATAGGCGCCCCACTGGCTTTGTTTGAGTTTGTTGGCGGCGATGGTCAGATTGAAGCAGGGGAGAATTAAGCAGTTCAGCGCCTCGGCGATCACCAAAATCAGCGCAAACAGAGGCTGCACGTAATTCGCGTCGGTGGCATCTGCGGTATACAGACGAATGAAGGGAACGATCAAAACAGCTGCCGTACCAAACAACATCAAAGTCAGGGCGGTCAGGAGTAATTTGTAACTGCTGTAGGTTTTGCGCAGAGTTTCCTGCTCTCCCTTGGCTGCCATTTCGCCCAGCAGTGCTTCCATACCGCCGGTGAAGGAGGCGGCCAGGTTGCGCAGATTGTACACCACCAGATGATATACGGAATAGACGGCCACCGCTCGGGGATCGGCTAACAGTGTCAGCAACATCACGTCGGTATTGTCCTGGATGACGTAGGCGGTGTGCTGAGCAATACCGGTAAACTTATTGGGCAGTGTTGCCTTGGCTTCGGTTTTGTGCAGACGATAATGCTTACGCACGTACAGCGAATATAGGATCGGCCGCAAAATGAACACCAGACTGCTGACCACTTTGACACATAGGATATCCACGCCGCTATTGGCCAACAGAACGATCAGCACCGTGTTCAAAACGTTGGTGATGATGAACACCGTGTTGACAACGTAATATTTTTGGTCGGCATGCAGGAGGGTAATTTTGGAAAAACCGCTCATATACTCAGCAAATTTGCTGATGGCAATGCCAATCACCAGAGCGGCGGTATAGCCCCACGTAAATTCGGACACGTTCGCCATAGAATGATAGCCAAGGGCCAACACCACTACGTAGATGGCAAAAATCCAGCCGATGGTGGAGAAAAAGCGTTTGACCGCCAGATACACTTGGCTGACGCCTTCTTCATCGTGCTCCGCCAACGGCTTATACAGCGCACCGCGGGCCACACGGCCAATGCCACCCTCCAGTAGCGTGATATACGAAAGAAATTGAGCAATAGAGATGGTGATACCATAGGCAGTGGAGCCAAAGGTGTCGATAATCACCTTGGGAATGACCACGCCGCAAACGATCGTCACCAATTGGTGCGCTAACGAGCTAAGGGTATTTAGTTTAACTCGAAGAATTCGTTTTCCCACTGCTCTCCTCCTTCCTTTTTAACTAAAGTGGTATTGCGTCACATAAGCCATACCGAAAAGCAGAAACGCCGTTTCTGCTTTTCGCTGTGGTTTATCCCGCGTATCGGGTGCCCGACAATCTGTCGGGCACCCGATGTGTGTTAGTTAGGCTTTATTCAGCGTCCGGGTTGGCTTCGCTCCATTCCGTATGATAAGAGGTGGCTTGTGCCTCGCCGTAGACGGTGTACTGTGTGCCATCAATTTCTATAACGAAATAGGGAATAGCGGTGATGATGGTATCCAGATATG
Source organism: Acutalibacteraceae bacterium (assembly GCA_045544815.1). GTDB lineage: Bacteria > Bacillota > Clostridia > Oscillospirales > Acutalibacteraceae > UBA5905. Next base: position 6,226 of record JAZPZT010000078.1, read on the forward strand.
CCTCGGGGATATTCTTGACACGCACGGCAAAGCGGACGTAACCGGTGGCTTCGGAATTCGTATCGTTCGGCCACAGCTTAACCGCTTCAATGTCAATCACCGGAGAATTGTCTTGCGCATTCTCTCGGATGAGGGAATAACCCAATTCCTCGGCCGTCTTATTACTGACAACGGCACCCATCGTAACCAACGTGTAGTCGCCGATAGTGGCAAGGTAGTTGCCGTTGGCATCCTTGTATTGGGCGATGTGCTTGTCATCCGCCGTTAGACCGTTGACCTCAACTTGGAACATATAAGCCAGGCCGCATTTGCAGATAGCATCCTGTTCGGTCACAGAGTTGCCAACAAAAGAGACAGGCAGGGTGACTTCACGCTTAGCACCGCAAACGTTACAGTCGGCGTCCCATGTGTGGTCATAGGAGTGTGCGCCGGTGGCGGCGATCGCCTCGGTGTAGCTGTCGCCACAAGCGGAGCAGGTGTAGGTCATTACGCCCGCGGCACCGCAGGTGGGAGCCAAGGTTTCCTCGCCCACATAGTTGTGACCCAAAGCTTCGCCCTCGGTCTCGCCGCAGACAGAGCAGGTCTTGGGAGTGTCGCAGTCAGCGGCAACCCAGTTGTGACCCAGAGCCGCGTTCAGCACCGCACCGCACACGGTACAGGTCTGCGCGTTCTCGCAGTCAGCCGCCGCGCCGGGGGTATGCCCCAGAGCAGCAATGGTCTCGGTGTAAGAATCGCCACACACAGAGCAGGTGTAGGTCATCACGCCGGCAGTGGTACAGGTGGGGGCAGTGGTCTGCACGCCCTCATAGCTGTGACCGTCGGCGCAGGGATCCTTGCAAGCCTCGCACTCGCCGGTGTACCAGCAACCGCAGGTGGGGCAAACCTGATAGGTGGTGCCTGCTTCGGCGCCGGTGGTATCCACCACAGTGCCGTCACCGTTGGTCAACTGGGCAGAGGCCAGGGGGATGTAGTAGTAAACGCCGTCGCCGGCCTTTCCACCCTTGTCCACCGCTTCGGCGCAATCCTGGTCGTACATAATGCCAAAGACGTCGCCGCCGGCACCGCCCACCATCTGCAGGACGCCGGTGCCCTCAGAGGAGCAGATGTTGGCGCCACCACCGGTGATGGTGTAATCCTCGTTCAGGATATCCGCATAGTTAACGGTGCTGTAGAGGAAGCCGTTGGCAATCACCGTGCCGTTGATGTCCAGTTTGACATCCTTCAGGTCGGCTTCGGTGCGGGTCTTGCGGGTGGTGCAGGTATAGGGCACCGCCTGGAAACGCCGCTTGCCGGTGCTTCCGTAGTGGTTGTAATAGCGATTCGCCACCACTTCAAAGGTGTCTTGATCAATACCACTGATGTAGTTGTCATAGTCGAACAACTGCAGAATATAGCCGCCGGCAGTCACCACGTCGGTGGTGGTGGAGGTGTAGGCCAGATTCAGCGTGGCACCCTGATCCACCGTCAGAGAGGAGCCGGGCAGCATCATCACGTTCTGCTGCAAGGTAGCGGTGCCGCTCTTGATGCAGATCTGGATGTTGTTGGCGATGGGCAACACGAAGTTAGCCGAGTTCACGTCCACGCCGGCAATTTTCAGTGCTAGCTCGGACAAAGCGCAATCGCCATAGGTTTCCAGATACAGATTGTCGGTGGTAGGATCGTAATCCTTGATCACATAGGAACCGGGCTGGGGACGGAACATAGCGTTGGCACCGATGAACTGTACGGTAGCGCCGTGCTCCATACGGGACATATACACCGAGGTGTGTACGTACTCAACAGAGCCGTACTCATAGGTGGTGGCAACCTCGATGTTCTGCACGTAATACTGGCTGGTGGGGAATACCAACAGACCTTGAGCCAGCTCGGTGCTCTTGTCACCGCCGCGGAAATCCTGGATCTGGAAATTTTCATAGATGGCGGCGCCGTTCTTGGCGGTGATAGTGCCGTCACCATAAATATATCCCCAACAGTACAGGGTGGCACCGCTGTTCACGTCGATGTGAGAGCCGGCCAACATATTGATGTAGCCCAGCTTGTCCGTGGGGCTACCGGCAAATTTACCGGTACCGCCGCTACCGGAGGCGTGACGGCCGCCCACCTCGATGACACCGTTGACGGTGATGTGGGCGTCGGCGCCTAAGGTCAAGGTGCGATAGGGAGTGGGTTTTACCCAAGCAACGTTACCGTTGCCGCCCAGCACATCGTTATAGCTGGTGCAGCTGGGGCTGCTGCCGTGGGCAGAGTTGGCGTCGTTATAGGGCACCAACAAGGTGATACCGGAGGGGATGGTGTGGGTACCGGTGACGGTACCGTCCTTGATGACCACGATCTTCTTGTCCGAACCGGCCTGAGCGGCGGCAACCGCGTCGCTCAGATCGTAGAACCGTTGGCCACCCACGCTGAAGTGGGCAGGGTTACCGGCCACGAACACCGGCTTGACGGTGGCATCGCTGCCCACCGACAGGGTGGTGTTGGCGTCATAGGACATATAGGTGCCGGAGGTCTCGTTATACCAGCCGTAGAAGGCATAGCCGCTGTTGGCGGTAGCCTTCACGGTGTAGCTGCTCGCGTCGGGAGCCTTGGTATAGGCGGTCTCGGCCGTGATAGAGGTGCCATCCACCGTATAGCTGCCGTTTTCCGGAGCCGCAAAGGTGGTGGTCACGTTGCTGTTACCAATCAGCTTAATATTGGTGATGGTCAGCGTGTTGGTGCTGGTGCCTTTGGGAGAGGTCAGGGTGATGACCAAGGTGCCACCGGCAGCCAGCTCGCCGCTGTACGCATTGCCGGAAATACCGGACACCGATCCGCCGCCGCTCAGCGTATAGCTGAAGGACAGGGTGCGGGCGTCGGCATAGTTGTTTTTAATGGTCAGTTTGGTGGTAACGGTACGGCTGATAATACCTAACGTCTTATAGCCGGTGGCGGTACCGGTGATGGTGGTGCCGCTGGCGGTCCAGGTGGCCTTACCGCTATCGTCGCTGGCATCGGTCCAGCTAAGACCGATGTTGGCGTCGGACACGGTCAGCGTGCCCGCCGCAAAAACAGTTAGGGAATAGATGGGAAGCATCGTCACAAACATAGCCAAAGCAAGTAAAACGGCACTAATGCGTTTTAAATTCTTCATCGTGATGCTCCTTTCGTTTTAGGATGGGG
>JAZPZT010000079.1:0-30182 GCA_045544815.1 Acutalibacteraceae bacterium
GCCCTTGAACACCTTGCGCTTTTCGCCAATCATCTCAGGCGCCATGGTTGCCACACGCTCGTAAAGGTCAAACTCCTCCTCCATACCCTTGGCCTCGGCCAATTTCTTGGCGTAGCCCTTGAGAATCTCGCTACGAGGGTCGGACAGAGAATACACGGCGTGACCCATACCATAGATAAGACCGGTGTGGTCAAAGGCGTTTTTATTCAGCAGACGAGCCAAATAATCCCGCACCTGACCGTCGTCAGAGGTGTCGATGGTGGCCTTCATATCGTCAAACATACGCACCACCTTGATGTTGGCGCCGCCGTGACGGGGGCCCTTCAGGCTGCCCAGCGCCGCCGCCACAGAGGAGTAGGTATCGGTGCCGGAGGAGGTGACCACGTGGGTGGTGAAGGTGGAGTTGTTACCGCCGCCGTGCTCGGCGTGCAGTACCAGAGCCAGATCCAGAATCTTTGCCTCCAGAGGGGTAAACTGGCTGTCCTCACGCAACAGGTGCAGGAAGTTCTCCGCCGTGGAATACTCGGGACGGGGCAGATGGACGAACAGGCTCTTATCGTTATGATAATGCTGATAAGACTGATAGCTATACGCCGCCAGCATGGGGAAGATGGAGATGAGCTGCAGGCTCTGGCGCAGAACGTTGGCCACCGAAATGTCGTCGGGATTTTCATCATAGGCGTACAGCGCCAGTACGCAGCGAGAGAGGATATTCATCATATCCCGACCGGGCGCCTTGAGAATCATATCACGGACGAAAGAGGTGGGTAAGGTGCGGCAATTGGCCAGCTCACGGCGGAAGCGGAACAGCTCGCCCTCGTCAGGCAATTCGGAGAACAGCAACAGATACACAATCTCCTCAAAACCGAAGCGGTTGTCACGCTGGAAGCCATCCACCAAATCCTTCACGTTATAGCCGCGGTAGAACAATTCGCCGGGGATGGGATGCAATTCGCCATCCTCGCCCATACGCTGGGCGTTGACGGTGGAGATCTCGGTTAAGCCCGTCACCACGCCACGGCCTTGACGGTCACGCAGGCCACGATAAACGTGGTGCTCCTCGTACATATCGGGCACAATGGCGTTGCGCTCTACGGAGGACTGGGCCAACTGAGCGATATAGGGAGTGATTTCAGAATAAGATCGTTTCATAGGGGCACCTCACTGCAAAAACGGGATTTTGCTTGTTTAAAGCGATATATTTAAAGCATTATAGCATATTTTTCACCCCAGTGCAAGAGATTGGGGAAAGATTGTGAGGGGGACTTTTGGCGAAACGGCAAGAAAACCTTTACACCCAGCGAAAAAGGGCGTATAATGACGACATAACCGATTGGGAGGTACGCTATGACGTTTTTACCTTTTGCAGGCATTTTGGTCTGCGCCGTTTTCCTCGTGGGTATGGCGAGAAAGCATTGGAAATGGATGGGTATCGTGGTGGCGGCGGAGATTGCCATCGCCCTTCTCTCCATCACCACCTGGGACGAAAAAATATGGGACGTATTGTTTTTCGGCACCAATATTTGGGAGGATTCCGCCCTGTGCTGGACGCTGATTGCCACCACGGTGGTGAATATCGTGCTGATGTTCCGTTTCGAGAGCCGTCACGAGAGCGTGGAAACCATCACCGTCGAGGCTCAACCCGTGGATTTGGAGGGTGACGAGGAGTTGGTGCTCACCGTGTCCTTCATTCCCACCCTCGCCTATGCCCTCATCGCTTTGGGTGCGCTGGTGCTGCTCTTCTGCTTCTACCATCTGATTCTGCTACCCATCGGTGCCATCATTGTGGCCGGCGGTATCATCCTATGCGACTGCCACGAGAAATTGACCATCACCAACAAAGGCGTGTACTACCAAGGTCTGTTGCAGCGCCGTGTCAGCCTGCCCCTCTACCGCATTTCGGCGGTGCGCACCGCCATCCTCGGCGCGCTGTGTGTGGCCTCCAGCGGTGGTCGTTTGGTGCTATTCTTTGTCCCCGAGCATTTGGAGGTGTACGAAACCATCTCCGACCTACTGGGGCAAATCAAACACTGATATACACGAAAACCCGCCTGCGGAATACCGCAGGCGGGTTACTTTTTGTATATTCTACTTAGAATATTACAGGCTGTCGATATAGCGGCAGGCGGCGATGGCGGCCACAGCGCCGTCGCCCGTGGCGGTGGTAACCTGACGCACCGCCTTGCGGCGGCAGTCGCCTGCCACGAACACGCCGGGAGTAGTGGTGAGGCAGTCCTCCCCTGCGTCGATGTAGCCGCGCTCGTCCAGCGCCGCCACAGCGGCAAAGGGGGTGTTCTCCGGCTCCAAGCCGATGGCAACGAACAGGCCGTCGATGGCCAAATCGTAGGTGTGGCCGTCCGCCTCACGGCGCAGAGTGACGCTGCTGAGGGGTGCGGTATCGGGCAAGGCGGATACCACCGTGCCTAAGATGATCTCCACATTCGTGCGCTTGGCGAGAATATCCTGCAGAGCCTGCTCGCCGGTGAGGAAGTCCAGATTCTGCACCACGTACACCTTCTCGCAACCCTCGGAGAGGAGAATGGCCTCCTGCAGGGCGGAATTGCCGCCGCCCACCAGAGCCACCGTCTTGCCCTTATAGAACGCACCGTCACAGACGGCGCAGAAGGAGATGCCCTCGCCAAGGTGGATTTCCTCGTTGGGCAGACCGAGATGGCGGTGCTTGGCACCTGCGGCGATAATCACCGCTTTGGCCTCGTAGACGTTGCCGTCCTCGGTACGCACCACCTTATGGGTGCCGCAGTCCTCGACGGCGGTGACCGCCTCAATCTCCACGTCGGCACCCAGACCCAGCGCCTGCTCCACGAAGTGGTCGGCCAGTTCGTTGCCGCTGAGGGACGGGAAACCGGGGTAATTCTCCACCTTGGGAGAGAAGGTGATCTGACCGCCGAAAGCGCCCTTTTCGATGAGCAGGACACTCTTTTCGGCGCGGCGAGCATAGATGGCAGCGGTGAGACCCGCAGGACCTGCACCGACGATGATAATATCATACATAACGTGTACCTCTTTTCAGGTGGTGTAGTGGCTTATAGCAGTCTTAACCTTCCCCTCGAGGGGAAGGGGGACCGCCGCAGGCGGTGGATGAGGTGGTTAGATACCGCAAAATATCCTCGCACACTCTTGAAAATTCTTGATTAATTTGTCGATTGGAGTATCGCAATACGGTAATCCCCAACGAACGGAAATACGCATCCCGTTCTGCATCGGCCTTTTGCCCATCCGTTTCAAAATGCTGTGTTCCGTCCAATTCAATAACCAACATCGCTTTTGCACAATAGAAATCTGCGATATAGTTACCGATAACTTTTTGGCGATGAACAGTAAAAGGCAGTTTCTTTAAAAATTGATACCACAATTTCTTTTCTTCTGCCGTCATTTCTTTGCGTAATTGTTGGGAATGTTTTGTTAATTTTGAATTGTGTTTTTCGTTCATTGAAACACCTCATCCGCCCTCGCTACCGCTCGGCCACCTTCCCCTCAAGGGGAAGGTTTGCTAGCGTGCAATCTCTTATCCGAACAAGGCATAGTTTTGGTCAGTCGTATTTTTGGCAAGATAATCGTTTTTGGGTAGCACCTTTTCCCTGTTGGCTTTATAAATTTTCAGAATTTCTCGGCTCATGTTAGTAATGTCGTTACGATTAATCGCTTCATCAATATCCAACAAAAGAATTTCGCTATTTTCATAATTGTCCGATTTAGGTGTTCCGCTTACATATTCGCACACGAAAACAGGACACCATTGATTGGCTTTGAATTGAACAGACGACAGTGATTTTGCTTTTACCACGACACCGGTCTCTTCTAAAACTTCTCGCTCAACAGCTACGTTCGGTAGTTCGTTTTCTTCCACGTAACCACCGGGAACAAGAATTCTGTCTTTTGCGTTGCCGTAAGTATGACGCACCAACAAAATCTTGCCTTCAATTTCAACGATTCCGCATACGGTAAAATATCCGTTTCCCATAATCATCTCTCCTTATCGTTCGCAAAGCTACCGCAAACGTGGCAACGCTTCTCCTTGAGGAGAAGCTGTCAGCCGTTAGGCTGACTGATGAGGTGTAGCCGTCCGCAGACGGCGTTATCTTTTAAACCACCTCATCCGACCTCGCTACCGCTCGGCCACCTTCCCCTCGAGGGGAAGGTTTGTCAGGTTTATGCAAATCAACAAAACAAGGTGGGTGGAGAACCACCCACCTTGTCGGGAATTACTTGGACTGGATGTAGCCCTTAATCTCGGACACGCCGACAAACTTGTCGTAGGCGTCGCCGTTAACCACGATCAGCGTGGGAGCCTGACGAATCTCAAACTCGCCCACCAGCTCGGCGTTCTCCTCTGCCAGCAACTTAATGTAGCCCACACCTGCCTTATCCAACAGGGCAGTAGCGATCTTACAGTTGGGGCAGGTGGCGGTGGTGAACAGATAGATGCCGTCGGACACCGCCTTCTCCTCTGCAGGAGCGGCGCAGGCGCAGGTGGCAGGAGCGGACTCGATGGGGCCCTCGTGGGTCAGCACAGAGCCTTCGATATCGTAGGTCTTACGGTCCTTAAACTCCTGACTCTTACCATCGTTCCAGTTCTTGACGGGGCGATAGTAGCCGGTGATACGGCTGTACACCTCAGCCTCCTTACCGCAGTGGGGACAGATGTAATGCTCGCCGGCCAGATAGCCGTGCTCCGCACAGACGGAATAGGTGGGAGACATGGTGTAGTAGGGCAGTCTGTAGTTCTCCGCAATCTTACGCACCAGCGCAGCGGCGGCCTGCCAATCGGGCAGTTTCTCGCCCAAGAAGGCGTGGAACACGGTGCCCGAAGTGTAGAGCGTCTGCAGCTCGTCCTGCACGTCCAGAGCGGTGAAGATATCCTCGGTGTAGCCAACGGGCAGGTGGCTGGAGTTGGTGTAGTAGGGCGTGCCGTTCTCGTTGGCGGTGATGATGTCGGGATAACGCTTCTTATCGTGCTTGGCGAAGCGGTAGGTGGTGGACTCGGCAGGGGTGGCCTCCAAGTTGTACAGGTCGCCGTACTGCTCCTGATAGTCGGAGAGACGGTCGCGCATATGGTTGAGCACGTCCTTGGCGAAGGCCTGCACCTTGGGGCTGGTCAGGTCGGCGCGCAGCCACTTGGCGTTGAGACCCACCTCGTTCATACCGATCAGGCCGATGGTGGAGAAGTGGTTGTTGAAGGTGCCCAGATAGCGCTTGGTGTAGGGATACAGACCATTCTCCAGCAGGGTGGTGATGACGGTACGCTTCACCTTCAGCGAGCGGGCGGCAATATCCATCAGACGGTCCAGACGCTTGTAGAAGTCGGCCTCGTCCTCTGCCAGATAGGCGATACGGGGCAGGTTGATGGTGACCACACCCACAGAGCCGGTGGACTCGCCGCTACCGAAGAAGCCGCCGGATTTCTTACGCAGCTCGCGCAGATCCAGACGCAGACGGCAGCACATGGAGCGCACGTCGTTGGGCTCCATATCGGAGTTGATGTAGTTGGAGAAGTAGGGCGTGCCGTACTTGGCGGTCATCTCAAACAGCAGGCGGTTGTTCTCGGTGTCCGACCAATCGAAATCACGGGTGATGGAATAGGTGGGGATGGGATACTGGAAGCCACGGCCGTTGGCGTCGCCCTCGATCATGATCTCGATGAAGGCCTTATTGACCATACGCATCTCCTCGACGCAATCGCCGTAGGTGAAATCCATCTCCTTACCGCCGACAATAGCGGGCAGGTTGGCCATATCCTTGGGCACGGTCCAATCCAGCGTGATGTTGGAGAAGGGTGCCTGCGTGCCCCAACGGCTGGGGGTGTTGACGCCGTAGACGAAGGACTGGATGCACTGCTTCACTTCCTTCTGGCTCAGGTTGTCCACCTTAACGAAGGGAGCCAAGTAGGTGTCGAAAGAGGAGAAAGCCTGTGCGCCTGCCCACTCATTCTGCATAATGCCCAGGAAGTTGACCATCTGGTTGCAGAGGGTGGAGAGGTGGCTGGCAGGAGCAGAGGTAATCTTGCCGGGGATACCGCCCAAGCCCTCTTGAATGAGCTGCTTCAGAGACCAACCGGCGCAATAACCGGTCAGCATAGACAGGTCGTGGAGGTGGATATCCGCAGAGCGGTGTGCCTCTGCAATCTCATCGTCGTAGATTTCACTCAGCCAATAGTTGGCGGTGATAGCGCCGCTATTGGACAGAATCAGACCGCCCACGGAATAGGTGACGGTAGAATTCTCCTTAACGCGCCAGTCGTTAATCTGCAGATAGTTGTTCACCAGGTCGCGATAGTTGACCATGGTGGAGCCCAGATTACGCACCTTCTCGCGCTGACGGCGGTACAGAATATAGGCCTTTGCCACGTCGGCGTAGCCGGCCTGCACCAGCACGGTCTCCACGCTATCCTGAATATCCTCAACGGCAACAACGCCGTCGGCAATCTTCGGCTCGAAGTCAGAGGTGACCTTTAGAGCCAGAAAATCGATGATATTATCGTTATACTGTCTGCCGCAGGCGTCAAACGCCTTTTTGATGGCATCGGAAATTTTAGAAATGTTAAAACCGGTGACTTTACCGTCTCTTTTCGCTACGCGATACATACCCATCTTCCTTTCATTTGTTCATTCTACACGATTACATTCCACGGAGCTGTGCCGACGGGATATACGCCCGTACGGTGGCCAGCAGGTGCTCCATCTCCTCGGTGGAGAAGGCGGTATAGCCCTCGCCCAACAGCTGACCGGAATCTACAAAGCGCTGGATGTAATAGGCAGGCACTTCCCCCAACCACCGACCGATGGCGGCAAAATTCGCCTCGGTGTGAAGGCCCCGCACCGCCGTGGTGCGCAGCTCGTAAGGAATACCGCTCTGACGCAATAGAGAGAGGCTGTCGGTCACAGCGCTCACGTCGGCGTCGGTCCCCGTTGCGGCGGCGTAGCCGTCGGGGGAACTCTTGATATCCATCGCCACATAGTCCACTAAATGAGTCGCCAGAATCGCCGCGAGCCGCTGTGGCAGCGTGCCGTTGGTGTCCAGCTTGACGGCGTAGCCCATCCCCTTGACCTTGCGGAGGAAATCCTCCAAATCCGGTTGCAGAAGTGGCTCGCCGCCGGTGACGCACACACCGTCCAAAATGCCCTTGCGCTTTTGGAGGTAGGCCAGCACCTCGTCGGTGAGGTTGGGGCCTGCCAGAGGGGTGCGTACCAGCCCTGCATTGTGGCAGAAGGGACAGCGCAGATTACAGCCGCCGGTGAACACCGTGCAGGCCGTCCGACCGGGATAGTCCAGCAATGTTAACTTTTGGTATCCCTGAACGTTCATAATCGGCTCCTTCTACCCCAAAAAAGGGGGTGCCTTTTGAGTATAGCAAAGCCACTATGAAAAGTCAACCACAAAAACACAAGATATTGTGTTTTAAACATTACATTTTGTAAAATATTTTCCATATATTGATTTAATCCGGTAAAGCAAAAGATGGGTTTTTACCCCTTTTTTAGACGAAAAAACACCCGTAAACCCAGTGATATCAAGGGTTTACGGGCGTTATTACAGAGAGTCAAATCGCCTTTACAGACGAAATGTATCTTGTGGTTGATGTGAAAAATAAACACAATATATTGTGGTGAGGTAAAAAGACCCCCTTGGGGCAAGGATCGCTTTTCTTGCTTCAATCCCCCGTCCGCAACTCCGCCAATGTTTGGCGGATGGCACACTCCGCCTCCATCGCGTCGGTCAGCGGCAGGGTCACCGTCTCCATGGGGCAATAGCCGTCCCCTGCCCGATTGCGGATGGCAGGGACGAGGGTATCGTAGGTGACGGGTACGCCGTGGGCGGTCAGCAGATCGTAGGCAGGGGCGCTGATAACGGTGGCGTGCACCGACGCCACGCCAAGGCGCAGGTAGAGAAAGGCGGCGGCTTTTCCTACCACCTTATCGGCGGCGGCAAAGCCGACCACGTCGGTGGCAGAGTCCAACAGAGCCAGCAGGGGTGCCACGCCACGACGGGTATCGGTGTAGGTCACGTCGTCACGGCACAGCACCACGGTATAGCCGCCCTGCGCCAATAATTCACGGGCGGTCATCGGCGCACCGCACGCATCACCACGGGCAACAAAATCAGTTGCAGGGCGATGCCTGCCACCCCGACGGTGATACTGGTCCAGATGAGGGAAACGGGCAACCGCGTCCACTCCATACCCACAGCCACCAGCAGGGCAACCGCGCGCAAGGCACGGCCTGCCACCTGTGCCAGCAGCACCTTACACACAGTGGGCATAGAATGACGGGAAAGCAGGCCTGCGCACAGACCGTAAGCCAGCAACTCAATGGTCATAAAAGGGAGCATCGCCGGCAGAGGCATACCCGTCAGGGCAAAACTGGCCAAGGGGCTAAACAGACCCACGGTCGCACCCACCCAAGGGCCCCAAAGCAGACCTGCCAGCATAACGGGCAGATGCATCGGCAGCAACATCTCGCCCAAGGAGGTGCCGACTCCCAACTGAGCGCCCAACAGATGGCACACCTGCGGCAGGGCAACAGACACCGCCACCGCCAAGGCGGTGAGCAACGCCTGGCGGCCGACGTAGGCCACAGACAGTGCTTTTGCATTGGTTTTCATAGTGAAAAACTCCTTTAATCGTCAAATCGGCCTGCCACGGTTTTCAGCAAGGCAGGAATATCCAAATGCTGCGGACACGCCTCGGCGCAGGCGCCGCAGCCGATACAGGAAGAGGCCTTGCCGCCCTCGGCGGTGAGATTATCGTAATAGGTGGAGGCAGGCGTCCAGACGGAGCTGTCCCAATCCTTGCCTGCGCCGCCGTAAATCTGCTGATCCTCATTGTAGAGACCGAAGAGACGGGGAATCGGGATAGACATGGGACAATCGGTGACGCAATAGGCGCAACCGGTGCAGGGAATGCTCTCCTGCCCACGAAGGATGGCGGTCACCTGACGAATGCGGGCGTGATCCTCCTCGCTGAGCAATACGGGGTCGGTGACGGTGAAGAGATTGTCCTCCATCTGCTCAAAGTTACTCATGCCGCTGAGCACCGTCATCACGCCGGGGAGCTCCATCACGAAACGCAGCGCCCAAGAAGCAGGCGACCAACCGGGGTGCGCCTGACGGAAGATGGCCTCTGCCTGAGGCGGCAGGGTGGCGAGGGTGCCGCCCTTGACCGGTTCCATGACGATGACGGGCTTGCCGTGCTTGCGAGCCACCTCGTAGCACTTGCGGGACTGGACGTCCTCGCTGTCCCAATCGAGATAGTTGAGCTGCAGCTGCACAAACTCCATCTCGGGGTGCTCGGTGAGCACTTTGTCCAGAAAATCGGCGCTGTCGTGGAAGGAGAAACCGATATGGCGCACCTTACCCTCCGCCTTTTTGCTTTTCAGCCACTCAAAGCAGTCGAGGTCGGTGTATTTGCCGTAGCAATTGCGGTCGATGGCGTGGAGGAGGTAGTAGTCGAAGTAGTCCACCCCAGTTTTCGCCAACTGCGCGGCGAAAACGGTGTCACGGTCCTCCAGCGTGTGGAAGAAACCGCTGTGCAATTTGGTAGCGAGCGTGAAGGAATCACGGGGATAGCGAGAGGTCAAAAACTCCCCCACCGCCGCCTCGGATTGCTTGCCGCAATACATCAGAGCGGTGTCGAAATAGGTGCCGCCTGCCGCCATAAAGCGGTCGGTCATCTCACAGCAGGCGGCGATATCCACACCGCCCTCTGCCATCGGCAGGCGCATTAGGCCGAAGCCTAGATTTTTCTTATGCATACGTCTCTCCCCTTATCAGGTTTTGCAGAATTTCATCATCAGGCTGTGGGGCACCAATTTGGCCAGCACACGGTAGAGTTTGAACAGAAATTTAGGGGTGTACACGCTCTTGCCCTTGCCTGCCCACATCACGGCACGGTCCGCCACAATCTCCGGATCGCTGTAGGGTAAGGTCTTGAACATCGGGGAGCGATCGGTGATGTTGGCCACGTCCAAAAACTCCGTCTTCATGGGGCCGGGACATACAGCCAGCACGTTGATGCCGTGGGGTTTCAACTCCTCACGCAGACCGCGGGAAAAGCTCATCACGTAGGCTTTGGTGGAGGAATAGACGGTCATACGGGTATTGGGGCAGAACGAGGCAATGGAGCAGACGTTGAGCACGAAACCGCCCTTTTCCATATAGGGCAGCACCACGGTGGTGACGGCGGTAAGAGCACGGCAGTTGAGGTCCACCATACGGCTCTGGGTGCGCCAATCGCTGTCGATGACGTTATCCAACTCGCCCACGCCGGCGTTGTTGATAAGAATCTTCACCTTGCCCCCTGTGGCGGCTAATTGCTCGCCCAGTTGGTCGTAGACGGCGCTGTCGGTCAAATCCATGGATAGCACGGTGACGGGGATGGGGCAATCCTTCGCCATCTCCTCCAGCCGCTCACGGCGGCGAGCAATCAGCCAAACACCCGTCAATTCGGGGTGACGCACCACCAAACTGCGGAAAAAAGACTGTCCCAAACCAGCAGATGCGCCGGTCAAAATAGCAATACTCATAGCAATCCTCCTTTGATGAAAATAGGTGCCGTGGAGACCACGGCACCTATTGTGGTGTTGGAATATGGATATTAGGCCCACTCGGTCCAATAGACGATCTTGCTGGAGGTGATAGCCACCTCGGTGGTGTAGTAAGGCACGTCAAACTCAAAGGTCTTGACCGGATTCTTCTTGGTGTCGATGACGCCGATATACAAGGTTTTGGTTCCCTTTGCGGTTTCACCCGCGTAGATAGTATACTTGACGTAGTCGGTTTCTTCGGTAATCCAGTTGGTGGTGTAGTTCTTGAAAGTCAAGGACACGTGGATGGTACCGTCCTCATTGAAAGAGGTGGAGGTAGCAGACACGCGGATGCGGTTCTTCTTCTTGGTCACGTCGATGTCACTGCCGATGGCGGGCAGGATAATATCGGGGACGTAGTTCAGGTCGGCGTCACCGGCTACGATAGCAACGGTGCCGATAGGAGCATAGAACTCCACCTCCTTGGTGGTTGCCTTCAGCATCTCACCAACCGCTACGGTCGCGGTCTTCAGGACGTTGCCCTCAGCGTCCTTGCAGACGTAGGACAGGGTGTCGCCGACAGAGGTCTGGGCGTTGGCAGAAACGTTGGCCACGGTCAGAGAAACCTTAAAGGCCTCCTCATACTTGACCGTCTCGTAAGCCACGTACTCGGCTGCGGCGGCGGTGACAGAAATACGATTCGCTTCCACCTCGGCGACCAAGCCGCTAACGTCCAGCACAGGAGTCTCCTCAGGAGCTCCGGTGTAATAAACCATATTGTAAGTAGAAATATCGCCATCGCCGTAGAAGGTGGACTGAACGCCATCCTTCTCCAGCACAATGTAAGGGCGGCAGGCAATGGCGCGACCCAGCGCCAACGCAGGCAGGTTGGTGATGCGCACGGCAAAGGCGCAGGAATCCGCCTCGGGAATCTCGCACAAATATTTGGCAGGAATGTCAAGAACGGTGCGCTCAGCGTTGACGTCATCCAAGGTCAAGTCGTCGAGGGCGGCAATGTGGGCGGCCTGATTGGCCATCACGGCGCCCATCTTAACCACAGAATACTCCACGCCGTCCACGGTGGCAGTGGCGGTGGCATTGATAAATTCGTTGTAGTCGTTGATCTGAGCGCCCTTGACGTTCACACGAATCATAAAGGCCAAACCCAAGCCGGTGTCATCCTCGGTGGTGATACTGTTGAAGATCTCACCGCCAAAGACGGTGACCTGCTCGGCGGATACCACGACGGCCATAGAGGTCAGCATAGCCACAACCAACAGGAAGGACAGAACTCTCTTAAAACGATACATAATGGTTTTCTCCTCTCGGTAAATATTCGAACTTTATGCCCATTCGGTCCAATAGACGATCTTACTCTTGGTGATACGCACCTCAGCGGTGGTGGCAGGCACGGCAAAGGTAAACTCTTTGACGGGATGTCTCTTGGTGTCGATGACGCCGATCGCCAGTTTGGTCGCCTTTTGCACCACGTTGCCGTTCTTATCGTAGCAGGTGTACTCGACGTAGTCGGTCTCTTCGGTAATCCAGTTGGAACTGTGGTTTTTGAAAGTTAGAGACACGCCGATGGAGCCGTCGTCGTTGTACCACGCCGCCACGGCGCTGACGCGAATGCGATCCTTCTTCTTGGTGACGTCGATGTCGCTGCCAACCTCCGGCAGGACGATATAGGGGCCGGTCACAGGCGGCTCGGTAGGCTTCACCGTGGTGGTGGGAGCCTGCGTCGTAGTCGTGGTGGTCACCGTGGTGGTAGGGCCGATCGGCTCCTCCACCTGCTGGGTAGTAGTGGGCTTTTTCGTCGTGGTCGTGGTGGTCGGCTTGGTGCCGATAGGCACGGTGACACCATTGGGCACGTAAGTATTCGTGGTAGTCGTAACGGTGGTCGCAGTGGTCTCCGTGGTAGCGGTGGTATCACCGCTATCCGTGCCCACCGTGGTGGCGGTGGTGGTGTCCCCTGCCACCGTTGTGGTCGTGGTGGTCGTGGTGGTGCTATTCTGTGCGCCATCCTCGGCAGGCGTGCCGCAGGCGGTAACGGTGAGAAGCAGCACCAATGCCAACGCAAAAGCGATTGATTTTTTCATATGGATCTCCTTGCTGTATAAAGATAACGATTAAAAATACTATATCTATTGTAGTATACCAGTAAATCCGTGTGCTGTCAAATGGAAAATAGTAAGCCACAAAACGCCGCACACCGCCGATGGCTGTTATAGGAATCCCACTTCGCTCTGCTCCACACAAAAATCCCCACCGATGGCTCGGTGGGGATTTTGTCGTATCCATTGGTTATGCGTTCAGTTTCTTCTGCAACAGACCCAGATCGCGGTTGTTGATCTTGCCATCGTCGTAGAGGTCGGCCGCGTCCGTATCAATGGTAACGGCAGAGCCGTTGAGGTACTTCTGCAGCAGACCCAGGTCACGGTTGTTGACCTTGCCGTCGCCGTTGACGTCGCCCGGCTCGACAGCAGGGGCGTCCGGTATCAGCGTGACGTTCTGAATCACCCCATCGGTAACGGTGAGGAGATACTCGGCGGTCAAATGACCTTCCTTACTCACACGCAGGGTGTAGATACCGCCGGGGATATCGCCCAAGAAATAGTCTGCCACGTTGCCCCGAACAATGGTTTCGTAGGCGGGCTCGGGGAACCCGTCGGGAATCAGCTGCACAACGATTTCCTCCGATTCGTCGCCGGTGCTGGTGACCTGACCGGTGACGAAATAGAGCGGCTCGAACACCGTCGGCTTGAAGGTGTAGAAAATCCGCACACGGCGGACGGTGGACTGCACCTCCTGCCATTCATCGTCGGGGATGTTCTTCACCTCAATGCCGTTGAGGTAGGCTACCGTCTTGTCCTGCACAAACTGGCACAGGCGGTTGCCCTCCTCCTCGGTGGGAACCACGGTAATCATTACCCAATACTCGTGGCCGTCCACAAAGGTATCGTTGGCGCTCAGTTCGGCACCGGTGGTATAATCCGTCCACTCGATACTCTCGACCGTATAATAATCGCTGTCGGTGAAGGCGTCGTAATCGGGCGAGAAGCCCTCCGCAGGCACCTCCAAATCCATCACGGACACGGACTTGACGGTCTGAGGCTGGCAGGTGAAGGTCCAGGACAAGCTCTGCTCGAAGCGAGCGTCACTCTGGATGCCTAAGGTGGCGTAATTGTCGTTGATATAGCCCCAACCGGCAGGGGGATAACTGCCGCCGAGGGCGGTGGTGTAGAATTCGTAGCCGTCCTGCGTCTTGACGTCCACAAACACCTTGTACTCGTGACCGATCTGGAAGGTCATGGCAGGCTTCATCCACATATCAAAAGTCACATCATACCAGCACATGCCGTTGATGGCATACGTGCCGTTGTCGTAGGCGGTATTGACGGTGTAACCGCTGCCGGAGATGGCACAATTGTAGCCGGGATGGTCTCCCACCACAGGCTCGGCGACACCGTCAATGTCTATCTGCTCAATGATGTTGTCGTTGAGCATACCGAAATCGTAGGTGACGCAAATGAGCTCGCCGGGGTCCTCCTCAGGATAGCGGGTGACGGTGGCATAATAGCCGTTGACGATGGCGAGCACGTTGGGCTCTACCTGTGCGTCAATGGCAAACAGGTTTCCTCTTCTGGCCAGCACGTTGATGGAGGCACGGTAGTAGCGCCCCACCGTAAAGGTGGCGCTGGTCGCCATCTTCTTCCACGTCTTGCCGTCGGCGGACTCCTCCCAATAGACGTCCACGTCATCCCACATATTTTCGTTGCCCGTGGCGTGCTTGTAAGCGTAATCGCCGCAAGCGACAGTTTGATCGGGCGTACCATTCTGCTTGGGCGGGTCGACGGTCAGCTCCACGTCGTTTATGACGTTGTTCAGCAGCACCGTCAGCGTCTCATAGGTTTCCTTCTCTCCATAGGGGTCGAAATCGGTGCCATCCGCATAGTAAACGTAATACGCGCCGTAACCCAACAGGTCGGGCAATTTCACAATGTCGGCGCCGACACTCTGGTCGGCACGAATGCCGAAGAAGGTGCCGCCGTAGAGGTTTACGTCGTGCTCTTCCCTGCCGAGATAGGAGTCGGTATTGAGGCCAAAGGCCTGGTCGTCACCCTGCTTCACACGGAATTCGCCGCCGTAGATATCCAGATGGCCCTGCTGATAGGACACGGCGTTGGTGGCAAAGCCGATAAAGGTGCCGCTGTTGATGACGGTATAGCCTGAGGCGTTAATGACCGCATAGCCGTGCACACTGTCAAAAGAGCGATTGGTGGGGTCAAAGGTGACGTTGCCGCCAACCTCCAGTTTGCCATTGTTATACAGGATAGCGCTGGGATAGCCACGGGCGTTCATGCTGACGTTCAAGGAGCCCGTACCGCCAATCGTCAAGTTGCCGCGGTTGTCGATAAAGCTGTACAGCAGATAGTCCACGTAGGGCACACGGACGTTGACGTCTGCGTTAATGGTCAGATATTTCATCGTATTGGCGGGGATGGTGATGGCACAATGACCGGCCTTGAAATCCTTCTCCTTTTTCAGGGTGTAGAAGGTCTGGTAGGGATCGTTGTCAAAGTGGTTCACCACAATGCCCTGCACGGTGGGATGTTCCAGAGCGTATTTCAGTTCTTCGAAGGTACTGCAAACCACAGGATTGTGGATGGTACCCATCCCTGCGGGGATGCTCTTGTGGAACACGGCCACCAAATGCAGACTCTCCTCGACGTAGAAGCCGATGCTTTTCGCGGAAGAATAGCGCTCGCCTGTTTCGCTGCCGATACGCCACTCCACAAACTCGTAGCCGTCATCCGGCTGCGCTGTGAGAGACACCTCCGAGCCACCGGTTACTTCGAAGGACTCGCCCACGTAGGAATAATCCGAGACGCCTGCCTCGGTTTCCAGTTTGACCCGTCCGCCGCTGTAAAGTTCGTCGGTGGAGGCATTATAGGTGTCGGTGCCAATGATAAACCCTTTTCGGGGGCTTTCACTGGAGGTACTATGGCGATAGCCCGCACCAAAGGCGACGACCTCGAAAAACCAACCGGGCTGCGGCGAAAACTCCGTCAAAGCCACAAAGGTCTCTTTCACGAGACTCTTCACGTGCGTCGCACCTGTGGTGGTGTTGTTCACATACACGTTGTAATACTCGGCGCCGGGTACGGCGTCCCAGGAGGCGAACAGACCGTTCCAGTGCAGATTGGCAGGAGCTGCCAATTTCTCATAGGGGCTATCGTAGAACACGAGCATAGATTGATAGGGGTGATCAGCACCGCTTCCGTTGGCCGACACCTCAATGCGGTATTGGCCGCCGTCCAACTGCTCTGCGTCCATCTCGGCAATCAAAGCGCAGGAATGCTGACTTTTATTCACTTGGATACTCTTATACACGTGGGTGCCGGGGTGCTGGCAGACGTCCACGGTGTAGCCGGTGGCGTCGCCAACGTTATCCCAAGTCAGCGTGCCGTCCGCTAAAAGTTTCAGATTGAGGGCGCCGTTGTCGTTTCCGGCGGGAATGATATTGCGGGAGCCGCCGTCCTTGCGAGGACTTTCGCTGGACGTGCTGTAACGATACCCATCACCGTAGGCGATCACTTCAAAAAACCACCCTGACTGCGGCGACAGATCGGAAAGATCCACCGAAGTGCCTGTAATGCGGCTCCGCACGCTCAAACTTCCTTCGGTGGTGTTGGATATGTACACGTTATAGTAGGCGGCGTTGGGCACGGCGTCCCATTCGGCGGTGGTGCCGTTCCAACGCAGATTCTGCGGTGCAGGCAATTTCTCGAAAGGGCTGTCGTAGTACATAATTATGGATTGATAGGGGTGATCCGCGCCGCTGCCGTCGGCCGACACCTCAATGCGGTATTGGCCGCCATCCAACTGCTCTGCGTCCATTTCGGCAATCAAGGCGCAGGAATGCTGACTTTTATCCACGCGGATACTCTTATACACGTGGGTGCCGGGGTGCTGGCAGATGTCCACGGTGTAGCCGGTGGCGTCGCCAACGTTATCCCAAGTCAGCGTGCCGTCCGCTAAAAGTTTCAGATTGAGAGCACCATTGCCTTCTTCGACGGGAATGATGGTCCTCGCCAGCGCTGCGGTGGGCAACAAGCCGAGCAGCATAACAAGGGCTACGAGAACACTAAAAATTCGCTTAATTTCTCTCAAACTCATAAACGATCCTCCTTTTCCAATGAGAAAAGCAACATAGGGGCGGGGAAACCCCGCCCCTATGGAATGGATTATGCGTTCAGTTTCTTCTGCAACAGACCCAGATCGCGGTTGTTGATCTTGCCATCGTCATAGAGGTCGGCCGCGTCCGTATCAATGGTAACGGCAGAGCCGTTGAGGTACTTCTGCAGCAGACCCAGGTCACGGTTATTGACCTTGCCGTCGCCGTTGACGTCGCCCGGCTCGACAGCAGGGGCGATGGCGGTGAGGGTAACGTCCTGCACCACGTCGGTGGCGATGACGACGCTGTACTCTGCGGTCTCATAGCCGTCCTTGGACACCTGCAGGGTGTAGACACCCACAGACAGACCCTCGATGGTATAGGTGGTGCCGGCGGTGAGGGTGCTCACCACGTCGCCGCCGCGCAACAGCGTGACGGTGGCGCCGCTGACGCTGATGTTACCGCTGAGGGTGTAGGTCTGCTCGGCCTCGGGGGCGGAGGCGTTGCCCTTGAAGGTGTAGAACGCCTGCGCAAAGCCGCTGCCCACCACGATATCATCCCAAGTGCCGTAGGGGGTGACGTACTTGCCGTTGATCAGCACGTCCACGTCGTTGGCGAAGGTGCACAAGGGAGCGTAGTCCTCATAGACGGGGACAAACTTGATAGCCATACGATAGGGGCCTGCGTCGCCGAAGACCTCACCGGCCTCCAACTGTCTGCCCTCGCAATCGTACCAGTAGATACCGCTGCCATTCAGGCCGTAGTCGGTATCCAGCGTGTACAGGCCGGTGTTGCCCAAAATGGGGGAATAGTCGGGAGCCTGACCCTCCTTGGGGAAGTTGATACCGTCCACCACAATGCGGTCCACCACGTTCTCCTCACAGGTGAAGGTGTAGGAAACCTCTTGCTCCCACATCAACCCGGAGCCTTCCTGCTTGATGGTGGCGGAGTTGCCGTTGACGGTGGCGGTGGGCCAAACTTCAGCGTAGTTATCGTTGACGAACTCGTAGCCATCGTCGGTGGCGACGTGGATCTCACACTGATACTGGTGACCGGGCAGGAATACGTCATTTTCGTAGACGTAATCGTAACCGCCATCGGTGACGTCCCACCAGGAAACGCCGTTCTTGACGTAGTACCACTTTTCAGGAGGATTCTTCCAATAAATGTCCTCATAGGAATTCTTGGTGGTATCCACGTGATAGCCGGTGCCGAACATATTGACGGTGTAGGTGGGGTGCTGCCCCGCCACAGGGGCCACCACATCCACAATGGTAATCTCCTCGATGATGAAATCATTACACTTGCCGAAATCGAAATAGACGGTGATGACCTCCTCAGGGTCTTGGTCATAGGCTTTTTCGACGACGGCGGGGCTGCCGTTGACGGTGGCAACCACGTCGGGCTGTATGGTGGCGCCGGTGGTGTTGATGGCAAACTTGTAATGATTACCCGCCAGATTCACATCCATAAATACACGGTAGTACTTGCCGCCCACAAACTTCTCGCCGGCCGCCATAGACACAAAGTTGACACCGTCGGTGGAAACGCCCCAGCGCACGTCACGGCTGTATACACCGTATGCGCTGCTGCCGGAGGAGACGGCGGTGGAGGGAGCTTTGCCCTCCTCGGGGGAGCGGATTCCCAAATCCACGGAACCAATCGCCAAGGCACACTCGCCCAGATTGGCGGTGAGGATCATACCCTTCTTATCGCTATCCAAGATGCCGGTGGTAACAGACTTGCCGTTGACCTTACCCATCACACCGCTAACAAAGCGATAGGGGTCGTCGGCGGAGATGGTAATCTTCACGGTATAGCGGTGACCGGCACGGAACTTGGCGTCCTGAGACACCATCTCCTCGCCGTCCTCGTACCAAACGATGCTCTCCACGGTGCAACGGGGATCCAGGAAATAGACGTCGGAGGCATTTCGGTCGGGGAGTTTGCCGTCTCTGGGGCCGTCAATCAAGAGGGACACGTCGCGGATGGCGGAATACATCTCCAACTCCAAAGCGGGAGAGTCGCCGGCGCCGTAGATCTCGTTGCCGTTGACGTGGCCGCCGTCGGGCTGAACAATCTCCAGCGTGCCGTCCAGATACAGGAAACCGCGGGCCTTGACCGCCTGTGCGTCATTCTTGGGGCCGATAATCTGATAGTAACCCTCTTCAAAGGAAACGTGGGTGTCGGCGTTGATACCATACCAACCGTTGGTCACAATGACCACCTTGCCCTTCAGATCCACGTGGCCGTTTTCCACCCAGATGCCGCTTCTGCGCTCGTTAAAGGCGGTAATCTTAATATCGTCGCCGGTCAGCTTCACGCTGCTGATGGCGTAAATGCCGGTGTCGCCCTCTACCCGCAAGCTACCGCCTTCAAAGATGACGTCCTTAGCACTAATGCCGTGGCTCTCGCCAACAGAAACGATGGGACCACCGTACAGTTCGACGGTGCCCTGGGGCGCATACATACCCACTCCGGTCTGGCTGACGGCGGTGAGATGACCGTCGACATAGATGTAATGGAACTCGAATTGCTCGTTTTCATCGTAAACGTGGAGAGCATCGTCATAGCCGATGACGGTGCCGCCTTTTACGGTTAGTGCCAATCTGCTGTTGGCGGTGATGCCGTACCGAGTGCCGTCCCCCGCCTTGGTGGCCTTATTCTCCGCCCACAGATAGTTGGCGATCACGTAGACTTCATCGCCGCTGAGGGCAGCGCCAACATCGGTGGTAATCACAACACTGTCGGCATGGATTTCCGTGAGCCTGCCCCAAATGCCGGCATAGCCGTCGGCGGTAAGGGTGGTGCCGTTAAACATAAACTCTTGTGCCGTTAAGCAACCGTAGTCGCCATCGGTCGCCAGAGAGAGGTTTCCTCTTCTCGCCTCAACGCGGCTCTCCGAACGAATCGCCTCTTGGAGCAAACCTTTGACCACAAAATTGCCATCGAGGACAATGTCGCCGACTGCGTCAATGCCGTAGTTGCCCATAATGGTCGCTTCATCGGAATAGATCGTGACGTTTCCTTTGACGTCCACGCAACCGGAATTGTGTACTTCGTCTTTACCACCTTGCAGCCACAGATAATCGCTGTCAATATAGATGTTGCAGACAGAATCATCCCCTGTCATGTCTGTGATGGCCCATTCCTCGCTTACCACGATCTCGGTGCTGTCGGCAACAATGTTTACTTCACCGTTTTGAATCATAATGCCACGATAACCCTCTAACTTCAGCGTAGAACCATTGAAGGAGAAACCATCTTCCGCATATACGCACCAGATGTCCTCTGTGATCACACGCAGATTACCGTTCACTTCCGTTCTGCCGACAGATCGCATAGCATACCCCGAATCATGGTCTGCACCAACGACGAAGTTGCCGTTTAGGGTAAGATTTCCTCTGGCTAAGAAGCAATTCTCGCCCACGATGCCGCCGTTTTCTGAGTATAGGGTTGCGTCACCATCCGCCCAGATCGTATGAAAGGTGTAGGAGACGTTTTCGTTTTCCTCGCTGCCCCGGTTCTCTATCCACAGATTGTCACTGTCCACGTAGATATTTCCGCCGTTCAAAGCGTAATAGCGCTCTGTGATGATGGATACGGAGTCGGCAGTGATGGAAATATCGGCGTCGCCATTATAGTTTCCCGCACCGATACCTCCCAGGCCCTCTACCTCCAAAGTGGTTCCGTAGAAGGAGAAACCGGCCCTCGCACAGATACTGATATTATCTCTGTTAATGAAATGAACGTCGGGGTCAAACTGGGCGCCACTGGTGCTCTTCAAGGAGCCGTCGATGACCACCTCGCCCCTTGCAGCGTGGATGGTGCGATCGTTGTTGGAATTCACCGTGAAAGCGCCCGTCATGTAGATGCCGCCGGTTTCGGCCTCTACCGCAATCCCGTTGGCGCCGATATCGAAGGTGCCGCCGCTCAGGGTGATGTTGCCCAGCGAGCTGAAAATGGCGTTGCCATTGCCGCCGATGGTGGCGTTGTTGCACTGGATGTCAATATGCCCACCGGCATAAATACCGCCGACAATAAAACTTTCGGTGTTATGGATATACACCGTCTCGGACACCTCAATGGCGTGCCAGCCGGTCTGAATAAACAGGTCGCTGGTACAGTGCAGGCTCTTGACATCAATGCCGTTGTCGCTGCCGTTGACCGTCAGCCTGCCGCTGCCCTCAATGGTCAGGTGGTAGTCGCCTTGGATGGAGGGCACCGTAAGGTCCTGATCCATCACCAGCGTGGTGTCGCCAAACAGGACGACGTCCTGGTCCGCACGTATGTAACTGGCGGACATCATACCAATAATGTTTTGGGCAGCCACCGGCAGAGCCGCCAGCGGTATGGCTCCCACCAGCAGTAGCAGGGAGAGCAAAATGCCCAGTGTCCGTGTAAAGGAATTGCGTTTCATATCGTTTTCCTCCTTTTTCCGTTTGCCTTTTAGTTGAAACAAACAATCTCGTTGGTTTTATTATAGGTATAAATTGTGTGTTATGACAGCACCCTGCAGGGGTGAAAAAATGACTTTTTGGGGTGAAAACAGGGTGAAAAGCAAGCAAGAAGCAAAAAAGAAAAAGGACGACCGTCAGCCGACAGTCGTCCTTTAGCAGGATTCGATTTAGGGGAGCAGGGCGAACAATTCTTCTCGAGAGGAGATGCCCAATTTGCGGTATAGGTTGCGGGTGTAGGTCTTGACGGTATTTTCCGACAAGCTGAGCTGCGCCGCAATTTCCTTGCGCTTGGCGTTTTCCAGTATCAGCTCCAGAATCTCCCGCTCACGGGGATGGAGACTCACGCCCTTAGGCAGGCGAGCCAGCAGAATCTCCATAGGGGTGACGGGAGCGGAAGGGGTGACCGCGTCCAACATCAGCCAGTGCAAGCCCAGCAACATCAGCTCGCTGAACAGATAGAAGGCCGCCATAAACTCGAAAGGACTGGGAATGAGCTGCTCCGCCAACCAAAAAGCAATATTGCCAAACACGATGGCGGTAATGAGCACCGCCTGCTTTTGGGAGGGGAAGCGATGACGGCGGAGAGAGCGAATCACCGCCACGACCATCACCACAAAATAGGCTAAAAGGTACACTTTATAGAAGGGGTGGAGCGGACCGTACTCTTTTTCAAACTGGCCGTTTTCAAAGAAAACACTTCGGTAATACCAGCCCGTCCACGGCGTGGTGGCAATGGCGGCAAACACCAACAGGGCTAATCCGACCACGCCCCATTTTAGCCACGAGGATCTTTTCTCTCCGCACAGACGGCGGACGGTCATATATAGGCAGGGGATGAGAAACACCGAGCCGAGATACACCGTTATATTGGCGGCGGCGGCGAAGGGCAGGTTGCCCACCGATTCGGCAATAGACAGCAGCAAATAGCCCACGTCCGCCACTGTGACGCAGACAAACAGCAACAACATCCACCGGTTTTTGGGGCGGACGGCGACAAGATAACCCACCAGCAGCAGGAGGGCTATGGCCGCGGTCACAGCGTATGCAATTGTCACGGCACATCGCCTCCTTTTCTAAAGTGGTTTCTGCATTGTATCATATTTGTGAGAAAAAATCAAGAGCGAAAGCGGAAAACATCGCACTCCACTCTCAGCCTCGACCTCCAAGC
Organism: Acutalibacteraceae bacterium; assembly: GCA_045544815.1. GTDB lineage: Bacteria > Bacillota > Clostridia > Oscillospirales > Acutalibacteraceae > UBA5905. The sequence goes on from JAZPZT010000079.1 coordinate 22,345, forward strand.
AGGGGTGGAGTCACGAAGTGCCGAAAAGAAAACGACCACCCAACGGGTGGGCGCGAAGGGTCTACTTCGCCTGCGGCGAAGTAGGCGAGTTTCCCTGCTACGCAGGAAAACGTCGCACTCCACTCTCAGCCTCGACCTCCAAGCAGGGGTTCTCGTCCCGAGCGCCAAAAACAAAACGGACATCCAAAAGGATGTCCGTTTTGCTTTTGGTGGGCGCGAAGGGACTCGAACCCCTGACCTCCTGCGTGTGAAGCAGGCGCTCTAACCAGCTGAGCTACGTGCCCATATTGGTGACCCCTAGCGGAATCGAACCGCTCTTGCAAGAATGAAAATCTTGTGTCCTAACCGATAGACGAAGGGGCCGTAAATTCTCCCGACCCCATATGGAGTCGGGAGAACGGTGGTGGCTGTAAGTGGATTCGAACCACTGACACTGCGGGTATGAACCGCATGCTCTAGCCAACTGAGCTATACAGCCGCATCACGCCCCAAATGGGGGAACGCTATGTATTATATAGTATAGGTGTGGGTTTGTCAACCCTTAATTTGCGGTTTTTGCAAATTTCTCACGCAAAAAGACCGCCAAGCGGCACAAACCGTGGTAGCTGACGTGCAAAACGGGAGTGAGCAATCCGGCGGCGAGAACGCCCACAGCGGAGCCATCCACACCCCAAATCAGGCGGCACAGCACCGTCACTCCGCCGGCGGTGACGCCTGCGGCCAGACGGCCTTTCCACCCCACGTGGACGAAACCCTCGTCACCCAGCAGCAGGGCGGACAGCAGTACGCCGCCTGCCAGCAGCGAGTAGAGGGGCATATTCCAACAAACCCAAGACAAAAGCAGCACCGTTCCTCCCATAGCCACCACAGGAATGGGATTCAGGCGACGGCGCAGGAAGAGGTAGACGCACCCCAGCAGCAGCGCAGGGGCAGGGCCGCCGCCCATACTGCCGGCGTCAAAGCCCCAAAACAGGTGGGAAAGTGCCACCGCCGTATCGGGATTGCCCAAAGAGGCAAGGGGCGTGGCGGTAGCCACGGTATCCGCCGACATCCACATCAGCGGCACGGAAAAGGCGGTGAAGTACGAAGGGAAAATCCAGCGCACCGCCAGATAGCCGGCGAGGGGCGCAAAATAGATGGGACAGGAAACCGCCACCCTCTCAAAAAAGCGGTGAATAAGAGCCGGCACCACCGTAAGGATACCGCCCACCAGACCGGCCAAAGCGGACAGCCACAACGGGGCGGAATCAGGCAGGCAGCAGGCCACCACCACGCCGCACACGAGGGCAGGCGCCACACGGCAGGAAGTAAGCTTCAGCCACTGCCACAAGACGGTGACGGCGGCATAACCTGCGGCGGCGGTGAGCACCGCCAGCGCAGCCGGCCAGTGGTAATTGACCACCATCATAAGGAAAAGAGGAGACAGCGCCGTCAGCCAGTCTTTGGCACGGTCGGCGTCCTGTCCGTCTGCCGACGCAGGCACGCGCTTATTCAACCAATGAGCCACGGGTGTTTCCTCCTTTCAAATCAAAAACTCTTGTCGTATTTTTTGCCGAAAAACTTAGCCAACAAGAAAGAGCCGCCTTTTTTCAGCCAGTTGGTCCGCTCCATACCGATGACCGGCACCTCCACCAAATCCAGGGACTGCTGAGACAGCCACACGTCTAAAAGCAACTCGCTGACACGGCCGAAAAAGCGGCTGTGGAAGGCATCAAAAGCGGTGGTATCCACCCGTTTCTCCAATTCAAAGAGGATGTCAAACAACCACGTGCAGTAAGCGTCCAGATGATCACGGCGGAGAATCAGCATATTGAACATATGGGCCGAGGTGCGCTTTTTGAGCCCTTCAAAAGCAGGGTAATAGGCAGGGTATTTCTCACGGATAATCTCCCCTGCCGTATCCAACGGCGCCACGTGCATGGTGTGAGCGTAGTGGGAATACAGGGTTTCGATATAATACTGCCGCTTTTGCGGCAGAATACCGTCTTTGCCCCCAAGCAGACGGACGGCCTCGGCCTCGGTGAGCACGCGGGACAGGGGCTCACCCCTACCCTTACGCCCGAAATGGCGGCGGTAGTGGGCCAGACCGATATAGTCGGCGTCCAGATTTTTCCACGCCCAGTAGAGCCCCGTCAGTTCGCAAAAGGTGGGGTTTTTGGCGGAAATCTGCACGCCGCTGTCGTCACCTATGAAGCCGAAAGACTCCTTCCCCTCTGCGCCCACGTGCAGGGGCAGATACAAGGGGTCATCGGGCATTGTATAGGGCTTATGCGCCGCCACAACCACCGTAACTTTCATCAAAGAATCTCCTTTGCGAGTTCTAATGCGGCGGCTACCACCTTGTCCATATCGTAGTAGCGATACTGACCCAGTCGGCCGCCGAAATACACGCCGTCCTCCGCCTTTGCCAGCGCGCGATACCGCTGACACAAAGCCTGATTTTTCTCATCGTTGACAGGATAATAGGGCTCTGCGCCCTTGCTCCATTCCATAGGATACTCACGGGTAATCACCGTGGTATCGCCGCCACCGAACACGAAATGCTTGTGCTCGATGATACGGGTGAAGGGAATCTCCCGCTCGTTGTAATTGACCACTGCCACAGGCTGATACTGCGGAATGGGAAGAATCTCGTCCTCAAACCGCAGGCTGCGGTACTCCAATGCGCCGTAGCAGAAGTCGAAATAGGCGTCGATGGGGCCGGTGTAGATGACCGCGTCCGCCAGCCCATTCAGTTCGTCACGCTGAGCGAGATAATCCACGCCCAAGCGCACCTCTGCCCCATCCAGCAGGCGCTCCACCAAGGCGGTATAGCCCTCCTTGGGAATGCCCTGATAGGGGTCGTTGAAATAGTTGTTGTCGTAGGTGAAGCGCACCGGCAACCGCTTGATGATAAAGGGCGGCAGATCGGTGCAGGAGCGTCCCCATTGCTTTTCGGTGTAGCCGCGCACCAGTTTTTCGTAGATATCGCGGCCCACCAGCGAGATGGCCTGCTCCTCCAGATTGGAGGGCTCGCCCGTAATCTCGCCCCGCTGGGCGGCGATGATGGCCTGCGCCTCTTCGGCGGTGGTGACACCCCACATCTGCCGAAAGGTGTTCATATTAAAGGGCAAATTGTAGAGCTTGCCCTCGTAATTTGCCAACGGGGTGTTGATGAAATCGTTGAAATCGGCATAGCGCCGCACGTAATCCCACACCTCGCTATCGGAGGTGTGGAAAATATGGGCGCCGTAGCGGTGGACGGTGATACCCGCCACCTCGGCGGTGTAGATGTTGCCGCCGATATGGTCGCGGCGCTCCACCACCAGACAGGGCTTTCCGCTGTCCATCGCCTGTCGAGCAAAGACGGCACCGAACAGACCTGCGCCTACAATCAAATAATCGTAATGCTTGTCCAATTAGACGGCTCCTTTACCTGTTATTACACGCTTGACGGTCATCAGAATGATTTTTACATCCATCCAAAAGCTGACACGTCCAATGTAATACAGTTCCTGCTTCTGTCGCTCGCCCGTAGCATAGGAGGACTCATTGCGAGCCACCGCCTGCCAATAGCCCGTCAGGCCGGGCGCCACCGACATCAGCATCTGCCGCTCCTCAGGGGTATAGTTACCCGTCAGTTCGGAGGGGAGCAAGGGGCGAGGGCCCACGAGGCTCATATCGCCACGGATGATATTCCACAGCTGGGGCAGCTCGTCCAAGCTGCTGCGGCGCAGAAAATTACCCAATTTACTGATACGAGGGTCGTTAGCCAGTTTGTATTCTTTTTGGTACTCTAACAGCTCTTCGGGAGAGAGGCTCTCCTCCAAGCGGTCAGCACCCATCTTCATACTGCGGAACTTATACACCTTAAACAGACGGCCGTGACGTCCCACACGGGACTGGGCATAAAAGGCTGGGCCGCCATCCAGTTTCACCAAAATGGCGATAATCAGCATCACGGGCCAAATGATCAGCAGCGCAGCGACGCTGAGCACCACGTCCAGTATCCGTTTTACATAGGGATAGACGGGTTTTTTATGTCCTTTACTCATACCTATCGTCCTCCCTCTGCCAAAGCAGAGATATTACTCAGATATTCCTCAAAAGCGAACCTTACGGGGTATCAAAAATGACAGGGGCAGTAGTAGTGGTGGTCTCCTCAATGGGCGGAACGGGGGTGGTCGTCTCGCCGCCGGTGGGGGCAGTCGTACCGACGACGTCGGTGACACTGCTCGTGGGGTTGGTGGAGTCAGTGGGCAACAAACCGGTGGGATCCCCCGTAGGGTCACCGGTGGGATCCCCTGTGGTCACAGTAGAATCCGTAGGCCACAGGCCGGTGGGGTCGCCGGTGGGATCGCCCGTGACGGTGGGGTCTGCAGAGGGTGCGTCGGTGGGCTCCACCCAGCCGCCGCCCTGCGTGGTGGTCGTGGTGGTAGTGCCTGCCGTCGCCTTAGGCTCTTTGGGCATGGTGGGTCTGGGCAGATCCTTAACGGTGTCGGTATCGTAGATGAAGTCGTGCAACAGATAGGTGGCGTACTTCAAATCGTAGATCCAGACCCAACCGTAGCGGGGATGACTGGCCGCATAAATCCAATCGGCATTCACCTTGGTATCGGGTAGGGTGTAGTTGATAATCTCAGGGATATTAGTCACCGCCCAGGTGCCCATCTCGATGATTTCCTCGGCGCTGAGGGTGGTATGGCAGAGACTGAGCATCTTGGCCACCACGTCGGGCATCTTGGTGAGAGGGGTGGATTTGAACTTATCGAACACCGCCTCCAACACGTCGCGCTGGCGGTTGGCACGCACCAAGTCGGAGTCGATCTTGCGGATACGGGCATAGGCCAAAGCCTGTCCGCCGGACAGAGTCTGCTTACCTGCCGACTGCACCTTGTCGATGTCGCGGTCGCACTCCTTCTCCATCCACTTGACGTGCTTATTCAGCTCGTTCAGCTCACGGGACTGGACGTTAATCTCCACGCCGCCCATATAGTCGATGATGTCCATGAACTCCACGAAGTTGACGTACATATACTCGGTGATGTTCATATTGAAGTTGGAGTTGATGGTCTTGATCGCCGTCTTGGCGCCGGCACGCTTGTAGTCCGCCTCGGTCAAATCCTTTTTGCCGTTGTCGTTGAGGTCGGCATTCTTCGCCTTGCGATAGCCGTAGTCGAAGGCGTGGGTCAGCTTGGTACGGCTGGTGGTGTCGCTGGAGCCGTAATACTCGCTGTAGCCGTCCACATACACCAGCGTATCGCGAGCCAACGAGGACATCTTGACACGGGGGTTGTCGGGGTCGCGGCGGTCGACGGTGAGAATGATGATGGCGTCGGAGTGGAAAGACTTACCGTTGCCCAGCCCATCATAGAGTTCCCCGGTATCGCCTCTTTCATCCAAACCAAAGAGGGCAATATTTAAAATATCTTGCGTGGGCAATTCGGTGTTGATGTCCAGCTCGCCCTGCTCATCGGGGTCAAACTTGTTGTCGATATTGGCGTTGTCCTCCACCAAACTGGTGGCGTAGAGATACACGATACCAAAGAGAATCGCCAGCACCGCAATACTCGCCACCACGATGAGGGCGATACGCAGACCTTTCTCCTCTTTGGAGAGTTTTTTCTTTCTCTTCTTTGCGGTTTTCTTGCGCAGCTGCTCCTCATGCATAGCGCCAAGGCTGACGTCTCTCAACGAGGCACCGCACGCGGGGCAGGTGGAGCCCTCTCCTCTAACGGATTTACCGCAGTGTTTGCAGATCATAGATGAATGCGCTTCCTTTCCTTTATTCAGAGGTCGTGGTGGTTGTGGTGGTATCCTCTGCCTCTGTCGGGGCAGGGACGTATTGGGTCACGCCGGTGACCTTGGTATCCACCTCGTAAATGAAACTGTACAACACTTTTTTCGCCGCATCCAAATCGTAGACGTACACCCAACCGCGCTGACGGTCGATGATACCGCTCCACGGCTTGAGCTGGGAATTGGGCAGGCTTAAGCTCTCGATGGTGGGAGTATTGAGCAGCGCCCATCGGGCGAGGTCCATGATGGTGTCGCTCGTCATATTGGTGTGACACAGGCGCAACACCTTTTTAAGCGTCTCGGGCAGCTTGGAAATGGGCTGCTTGCGCACCTGCTCGTACATAGCAATCAGCACCTCACGCTGACGGGCGGTACGATTGTTGTCGCTGTCCGTACGGATACGGGAATAGCGTAGTGCTTGCGATCCGTTGAGTTGATATTCACCGACACCGGGGAGCATTTGACTCTCGTCGGTGGTATAGTTCATCGTCTCCAACTCCAAGGCGTTGACATGAATGCGGACGCCGCCGATGTAATCGATGACCTCTTTGAATTCCTCGAAGTTGATGTATACGTATTCGGTGATGTTCATACCGAAGGCCTGATTGATGGTTTTGAGTGCCAGTTTGGTATGACCGTAGGCCCAGGCGTGGGTCAGTTTCTCCTCGCCGTGTCCCTCGATAGGCACCAAGCTGTCACGGGCAAGCGAGGTCATCTTGATTTTGCCGTTTTCCTTATCCACCGACAGAATCAGCATGGCGTCGGAGCGGCCCACGGACCCCTTGGCTTGGTCAATACCGAAGAGGGCGATATTCTGCACGTTGGCAATCTTATCCTCCACCTCGCCGGGGTCAACGTCAGGGTTGGCGTCCACGATATCGTCCACGATATCCTCTTTTTCGTTGGCGTCCACCTCGTCGTCGGTGTAGGTGTCAGAGGTATTGATATTGGTATCCACCGTGTGGTGAATCCACCAATAACCGCCGCCCACAAGGGCGCCCAACAGCAGAAGGAGGCACAACAGCACGATGAGCACAATCCGCCACGGATTTTTCCGCTTACGCTTGCGCGGTTCTGCTTCTTCCGCCGTAAAGCCGTCTTGTTTCTTCTCGTCCATAGCGATGTTCGCTCCTTCCCTATCGTAAAACATAGTATAACAGATAGAGTATAGCACATAGCATTGTATTTTTCAATTCCTTTTTTATGCGGCGAAATTTGCCACAAAAAAGAGGCCCTCTCCAATGGGAGAGAGCCTCTGTAAAAAAACCGAAATCAGCGCACCGAGAACAGCATATCGCCGTAGGAGGGCAAGGGCCACAAATCCTTGGCTACCAGCACCTCCAAGCCGTCGGCGGACTCACGCAATGCCTCCATGGCAGGGATGACGGTATCGCGGTAATAGTCGGCACGGGCCTGTGCGTCCAAAGCGGCGCTCTCCGCCTCAGTGAGGGCGGTACGCAACGCCTGCAGGCGCGCGGCCAAACTGTCGGTAAGGGAGTTGACACGGATGAGCAACGCCTCCTCGGTATTGGCGCAGGGGATATTCAGCAGGGCGGCACGCTTGGCGATGATGGTGTCCGCCAACTCACGGCCGTAGCGCAGGGCGGCAGGGAGAATGTCCTTCTGCGCCATGCTCACCATGGTATGCGCCTCGATGTGCAGCACCTTGGCGTAATTCTGCAAATAAATCTCATAGCGGGCGTGCATCTCCGCCGCCGAATAGACGCCGTATTTCTCAAACAGGGCGATATTCTTGGGCGCCACGTAACAGGGCAGGCAATCGGCGGTAGTGGGATAGTTGCACAGACCGCGGCGCTCCGCCTCGCGAATCCACGCCTCATCGTAGCCGTTGCCGTTGAAGATGATCCGCTTGTGGGTGCGGATGACGTCCCGAATCAGATTGCCCAGAGCGGTATGGAAATCCTCGGCGGATTCCAGCACGGTGGCAAACTCGTCCAAGGCGGCGGCCACGGCGGTATTCAGCACCACGTTGGGCTCGGATACCGCCTGAGAAGAGCCCAGCATACGGAACTCGAACTTGTTACCCGTAAAGGCAAAGG
>JAZPZT010000080.1:0-4421 GCA_045544815.1 Acutalibacteraceae bacterium
ACATCGTAGAGGTGTTGCCATTCTTATCTCTTACCTGAATACCGTCGCCATAGTTGCCCAACTGTACCCATTCGAAGCCAACCTCGTCGACCGTTGCGGTCGTAGACGAATAGCTGTTAGAGGCAAGCCCCAAGGAGTCTACGGTCAAAACGATTTCGTTTGCCGCAGTTTCTGCTGCGGATACGGTGCCCACGACCATGACGGACAAGAGCACGCACACGCAAGCAAGGATGGAAAGAATTTTCTTCATTGCGATTTCTCCTTTTCTTTTAATTTTTTCGGGGAAAGTCCCCGTAATCGCCTGTTAAAAATTCGCCGACGTTTGCCTGCACCCTCAAGGCAATGTCATTAGGATAAGAACGTTGGTCATTCTGAGGAGGGCGCAGCCCGACGTGAGAATCCGTCTTTTAAGGATTACGGATTGCCACGGTCGCTACGCTCCCTCGCAATGACGGCCTGAATGTAATGACATTGCTCCACAAAAGAGGGTGCTGCAAACGGTTGCGTAATTCTTTAAAGAATTACTTGTAGAAATGGCAGAAGTAGTTATCCGGATGCTTCACGATATCCGACGTGCCGATGGTCACGTAGTTATCGTAGGTGCCAAAGGCGTAGGTGGAATCGTTGATGCTGGTAACCAGCGTCTTCAGCGAGGTGTCGTAGGTGTAAACGCATTTAGCCGTATCGCTATAGACCGCGTTGACGTACTTGCCGCTGACTTCCATGTTCATGTACTGCTTCTTGCCGTTGACCATCGCGTACAGATAGTAGCCGCCGGTGGTGTTCTCCAGGTACACGTCAATCGCGACCGAGGAGGAGGTGGCCGTAGCCATGTAGTAACCGCTCATACCGCCAACTGCGTAGTAGGTCTCACCCTTGACGGTCTGCTCCAGACCGAACTTATAGGCCGTGCCTACAACCGGGTTATCCACAATGGAGAGCTTCTTATCTTCGACAACGCCAGCGACGCGCTTGGTCATAACGACCTCGGTCTGGCTGGCTTCGTCCCAGGTGAACTCAACCGTGCCGTTGCTATCGCTCTCGTCGTAATAGAAGTTCTTGATAACGCCACGAACGGTAATGGTGTCGCCGGCCTTGACCAGGTTGGTACCCGTACCCTTCATGTTGTAGCACTTGATGCGCTTATCGGCAACCATGATGGTGACGGTCACGCTGCCATACTGCTCGTTATACTCTTTGTCGATGCTCATGACCTTACCGGTGAGCTGAGCGATGTACGGGGTGGTCTTGTTTTTGCCCAGAGCAAACGCATCCTTCAGGATCTTGGCCTGATCAGTGACCAAGCTCAGCTCGGGAGTACCCGTAGTAGTCGTGGTGTTATTGTTGGTCTTGTTACCGCCGGTCGTGGTGGTAGTGGTACCGTTGCTGGTATCATCGGTGTTGTTGCCGGTATCATCGGTGTTGTTGCCGGTATCGTCGGTGATATCGCCGTCAGCCAGCTTGATACCCTTCACCTTGAACTTGAATTCCGCCGAAGCCGTGTTGCCTTCCGCATCCTTCACAGTTGCCACTGCCGTGAACAGAATGTCGGTCTCGGTCAGATCCGGGATGTCGATCGTCACGCAGTTCGGGGTGGCGGATTCGGCGATCTTGACGGAATCAGCCGTGCCTTCGGTCACGTTGACCGACCATTCAACGGTGTAGCTCACACCGTCGACCGTGACAACGGACAAAACGTCCTTGTCAACGCCCAGGTTCATCGGTTCGGTTTTGCTGCCGGTCTGGTACATATTCTCCAGATAGGCAACGGCGTTTGCGAGATCGTTGGTCTCCTCTTTGTTGCAAGCAGCAAAGCAGGTGGCAACCATGATCACACAAAGCACTAATGCAAGGATCTTTTTCATGTTGTTTACCCTCCTTAATGTACGGTGATGCTATCAGCCGTAAAGACTTTTATTTGGTAAGAACCACTAAAGTAGTCCACAATACCCTTGACGTCGATGGTCTTGCCCATGAAATCCGATTCGGTGAGCAGTTCGCCATTCTCGTCGTACAAAACGATGGTGCGAACGTCCACAGAGGTGCCGCCGACCTGGCAGGTCAACGTCATAGCACCGTCCGACTCACCGCCGTTGTTTGTGGTATACGCATCCACGACCTTCAGGCCCTTCATCGAAACCGAGGTGCTCATAATGAGATCGGCATACGGGAAGTTCTTGGTCTCGGTCGTTTCGTCGGCCAGAGAGACCAGCGTTTCCACATCCATCCTGCCGGTGTTGAAGAGCTGCGCATCGAGCTCGGTGTGAGCCGCCGCGTTGCCTTCGCTGAGCTTGATGGTGTTGCTCGGATCATCGGGCTTGAATTCGCGGTAGCTCAGGCCGGAGACCTGCCACGTACCGCCCGTTTCGTAATAGGTTACCGTGCCGACAACGCGAACGCGGTTGCCCACCTTCAGGATATTCAACAGCTCGCCCGTTTCGTAGCCGTAATACACCGACATACCGTAGTAGGTATCCGTTTCGGCATGATAGTCTTCCACGTAAACGGAGTTGTTGTTGTTATACGTGACAACTCCCTCGAACGCGACTTTCCTGTTATCGTACAACGCAATGTTGGTGCGAAGATGCATCAAGTCTAATTCGTAAGCGTCACCGTAGAAGAAATCGGGGTCTTCCTTGCCCGAAAACACGTTCAGCTTTTGGGCCTTGGCCTGCTGGAACGCTTTGGCCATCGCATCGCCGTAGCGATCGGCGGTGGTGCCGCAAGCGATGGATAAGCCGTTCTGAACAAGCTCCAGGTTCAAGCAACGGTAATCGGCATCGGCGGTGGGCTTATACCACACCCACACCAAGTGTCTGCCACCGGTGGAGTCCACGTTCCATTGCTCGTTATCCGACTCGACCATGATGGCCGCCGCACCGGACAGCTTAGCTTTGGTGAAGTTGGAGGCTTTTTTGCCCCATTCCTCGATCTTACCGGTCGATTCCGGGGTGTTCACGCCCATGTAACGGGCCTTCAATGCGCCGTCATCGCTCAAATCGGTAGGCACGAAGAAGTGGGTCGTGTCACCGTCGATAAAGCTCTTGACCGTGACCTCTTGCTTCTTGGTGGCGGACTCGAGATTCAGCTTAGTATTCTCGACGTAGTCAACAAAGCCTTTGCTTCCATCGGTGTTATCGGGGGTATCCTTGCAGCCTGCAAAGCAAGCTACAAGGATGCACAGCACCAATGAAAGAGATAGCAGTTTTTTAGCCGTATTCTTCATATTAGTATTCACACTCATCCAGAGCCTCCTGGAAGGCGTCGTCGATCAGCTTGTTCACAGCGGCATCGTCTTCAGCCGGCGTGCTCAAGCACTTCAGCAGCAACGCACCGGCCTGCTCACGAGCCTTGGAGGAGCCGTTGAATGCCGGCGACACAAAGTAATCGTCACGGCCGTCGATACCTACCTGCACGCACTTGGCAACCAGGTATTCCTTGCCGTTGCCCTTGGCCAGCCAAGCAGCATAATTCTCATTTTCGGTGACCGACTTGATGACCGGCATATAACCCGAGGCCATCGAGAACTCCGCCTGGAAATCAATGTTGGTGCACAGGAACTTGACGAACAGCCAGGAAGCCAGCACCTGCTGATCGGTCGTGCTGGAGCCCTTCAGGATGCACAGCGACGGGCCCTGCGAAATGACCTTGCGGTTTTCGTTGTTGTACTGCGGGATCGGCGCAACACCGACTTCGAAGGCAAAGGAGCCATCGGTGGTGTCGTTATTGGACATCTGGTAGGAAGCACCGCCGGAGGAACCGACACACATGTAGCAGTTGGTATCGGTCTGCTCGACGAACAGGTTGGAGGTATAGCTACCGTACAGCTCCTGCGTGGTGAAGTAGCTCTTCTGATAATTCTCACGCAGCTCTTTCACAAACGCCTTGTTTTCCGCGTTGTTGAAGAGATACTGACCGCCGTTCTCGGCGCTGGTGAAATCGGTCTCCATCTGCTCGCACATGGTGATGAACCAGTTGTCTTCCGCGTCGTAGCCAAGCGGATAGCAATCCGGGTCGATCGCCTTGATCTTAGCGCAAACATCCCACAGCTCGTCCCACGTCGTCGGAACGGAGAGGTTGTTCGCATCAAAGAAGGTCTTGTTGTAGTACAGAACTTCGGTAGACTTATTCAACGGCATCGTGTACATCTGATTGTCGCCATAAGCCAGGCCTTCGTTGTAGTAGCTTTCAATAAAGTCAGCCTTCTGCGCATCGGTCAGACCGATGATATCTTCGGTCTCGCCGATCTTAACGTCGCTGTCGATCAGATTGTCCAGCACGACGACCGCTTTGGCAATGTTATACATGGCCACGTGGTCCGGGTAGCAGTAAGCAATGTTCGGCTGCGTACCGCCGGCGATCTCGGTGTTGATCTGACCGTTGATATCCGACCAACCACCGGCCGACTGGTGCGTGATGGT
>JAZPZT010000081.1:0-9439 GCA_045544815.1 Acutalibacteraceae bacterium
ACCACTCCTTATGCATCTCATTATATACCCCCAAGGGGTATATTGTCAAGCAAAAAGCACCGCAGGTCTCCCTGCGGCGCCTTCGCCTATTCAAATAATGCGGTAGACAGATAGCGGTCACCCGTGTCGGGAAGCAACACCACGATAGTTTTATCCTCGTTTTCGGCTCGAGTCGCCCAACGGGTGGCGGCGGCCAAGGCCGCGCCGCTACTGATACCGACAAGGACACCCTCGCATTTAGCCAATGCACGAGCGGCGGCATAAGCCTCTTCTTCGGTAACGGTCAGCACCTCGTCGCATACAGACACATCCAGCACCGCAGGCACAAAGCCTGCGCCGATGCCCTGCAGGCCGTGGGGACCGGCTTTGCCGCCCGTCAACACAGGCGAGTCGGCAGGCTCCGCACCGATAATCTGCACGCAGGGATTCTTCTCCTTTAAATAGCGGCCTACACCGGTAATCGTGCCGCCGGTACCGATACCGGCCACAAACGCGTCCACTTTACCGTTCGTGTCCGTCCAAATTTCAGGGCCGGTAGTGGCATAGTGCGCCGCGGGATTGGCAGGATTTTCAAACTGGCCGGGAATAAAACTGTTTGGAGTCTCCGCCGCCAATTCTTTTGCTTTTGCAATGGCTCCTGCCATACCATTTTCACCGTCGGTGAGCACTAACTCTGCGCCATAAGCACGCAACAAACGGCGGCGCTCTTCGCTCATCGTGTCGGGCATAGTAAGAATGACGTGATACCCTTTCACCGCCGCCACCGCCGCCAAACCGATACCGGTATTGCCGCTGGTAGGCTCAATGATGGTCGCGCCTTTGCGTAATAATCCTGCTTTTTCTGCCGCCTCAATCATAGAGACCGCCACACGGTCCTTGGCGCTGCCTGCCGGATTCATTCCCTCCAGCTTTGCCAACAGCGTCCCATGGATTCCGTAATCTGCGCCGAATCGGCTCAGTTGCAGAAGCGGTGTACCGCCGACCAAATCGACAAAATCTCGTGCCATCGCCACAGCGCTCGCTCCTTTCTTTGTATTGCCACGATTATACCATCCGCCACAAGGAGTGTCAAGGTAGGAAAGATTGACAAATTCTCCGACCCCGTGGTATACTATAGAAACTACGAGTGAGGAGGTGTCGGCGTGAACGAGGCATTTATCCGCACCGCCCTGCAATTGGGTGAAGATGCGGTAGAGCGTTTGGCAACAGCGCGAGTTGCCGTGTTTGGTATCGGCGGTGTCGGCGGCTATGCCGTAGAGGCTTTAGCACGCAGCGGTGTCGGCACCTTAGACCTCATCGACGACGACAAGGTGGCGATCTCCAACCTCAATCGGCAAATCATTGCCACCCATCAAACTTTAGGGCAGTATAAGGTAGACGCCGCCAAAGAACGCATCCTCTCCATCAATCCCGACGCGGTTGTCTATACACACTGTACCTTCTATCTGCCACAAACAGCGGCGAATTTTGATTTGAGTCAATACGATTATATCATCGACGCCATCGATACGGTGACGGGCAAACTTGCCCTCATCGAAGCAGCGCAGGCCGCAGGCACACCCATTATAAGTTGTATGGGCGCAGGTAATAAGCTGGACGCCACCGCATTCCGTGTGGCAGATATCAGCAAAACCACGGTCTGCCCCCTTGCCCGTGTGATGCGTAAGGAGTTGAGCAAGCGAGGCATTCGTCATCTCAAGGTGGTGTATTCCACCGAATTGCCGTTGGAGGGACAAGCACCCGATGAGGACGGTGCGCCTGCCAGTGACACCCGTCCCGCCCAAAAGCGAGCCAAACCCACCCCGGGTAGCAACGCCTTCGTCCCTGCCGTGGCAGGTCTGATTTTGGCAGGCGAGGTCATCCGTGACCTCACCAACCACAAGCGATAGGAGATTTCACTATGCAATTACAAGAATCCGGACAAATGTATTTGGAGACGATTTTGGTCCTCAGCCGCACCCTTCCCTCGGTGCGGTCCATCGATATCGTAGAGCACATGGGCTATTCCAAGCCCAGTGTCAGCCGCGCCATGGGGCTGCTGAAAAACGGCGGCTTCATTCACGTGGATGCGGACGGCTACATCACTCTCACCGACGAAGGACGAGAGATTGCCACCAAGATCTACGAGCGCCACACCATCCTGACCCGTGCCTTGATGCTGTTGGGCGTCGACCCTGACACCGCATCCGAGGACGCCTGCAAGATGGAGCACGCCATCAGCGACGCTTCGGTTGCCGCCATCAAGAAATATCTTGAAAATCTTGTGTAAAGCATATCTCCTTAACACATCCAAAAAGCCCGAAACCATCACGGTTTCGGGCTTTTTCTTTGTCTTAAATCAGCATAAAGAATAGCAACAGAATCGGTTGATGTACAACATAAATCAGTAACGAATGGCGTCCCATCCACTCCAAAGCAGGGCACCGCGCTTTGTAAAACCAAGCAGGAAACTGCCGCTTCGAGATTGGCCGATACAATCCGCGGCCCGTCCAAAACATAAAGATAAACGGAATCAGCGGGAAATAGTCAATGCTATAAAAACTACCACCGACGATACCCAATGGATACAAATACTCCACCTTAGGCAGTGTGAAAGTTACATCCGTGAACAGCAAATGCAGCACGCCCTTAGAAAAATCCATAAAGATCATCCACAGCAGAACACCCAACACCGTTAGAATCGGCCACGGAATAGCGTCCAACACTTTACTACATAAGGCGGTGAGAATCATACATCCGCCAAAGCAGCTAAGCACACCAAACACGATGGCATATTCCGGCAACCACAGCACCGACACCACCGTGATAACAAAGCCGACAACCGACAACCATACACCACGGCGCAATAGATTGTGTGAATAGCCCGAGCACACGCCCGACACCGCAAACAGCACCCACAAAAAGCCGCTATGCACCGCCTCTACGACAGGCTCGTAGGGCGTCAGCCACACAGGCAGAGTTATGTCTTCTATAAATACTAGATCATAGAGCACGTGATAGGCAATCACCAACACCATAGCACCACCACGCAGGATATCCAGCATCCTCACCCGTTGTCGCTCCACAAAATCTCCCCTTAAAGAAAGCGGTTTGGTCGAAGACCGACCAAACCGCACCACTCATCTTATAAACTGCGACCCAAGCAAGCGGCACCCACAATACCGGCGTCGTTACCCAACTCAGCCACACAGAGTCTGGTCTGCTTAGAAGAAAACTTGCTATAGCGACCGTCCTCAATCAGCTTGCGCACGGGGCCCAGCAGATACTCGCCCTGACGGCACACACCGCCGCCCACGCACAGCACGTCGGGCTGGAACACGTTGATAACGTTCAGCAAACCGCAAGCCAGATACTCGCAATAACGGTCTACGACGGCCTTACCGGCGGCATCGCCCTGTTTCATCGCCTCAAAGGGAATGCGACCGTCCACCTTTTCGATGTCGCCATCCACCAGCTGCCACATCAAGCTGTCGGGATTGGCCTGCATAGCCGCCTTTGTCTGACGATGCAGAGCGGTGGCGGAGGAATAGGTCTCCCAGCAGCCGTGGCGACCACAGGTGCAAGGCTCGCCGTCCATAATCATAACCACGTGGCCCAACTCCGCGCCGGCATAGTTGGAGCCGCTGTAGATCTTTCCATCGATAACCACGCCACCGCCGACACCGGTACCTAAAGTGACGCAAACACTTTTGGCGGCGCCCTTGGCAGCACCTGCCATCGCTTCGCCCAAGGCCGCGGCGTTGGCATCGTTCTCGATATACACGGGCAGGCCGACCTTCTCCTTCATCTCGGGGCCCAGCATTACGTGCGCAAAGCGCAGGTTGTTGGAATACTCCACCTCGCCGGTCTCCACGTTGCAGGTGCCGGGGCAACCGATACCCACATAGGACACCTGATCCTTGCTGATGCCGGCCTTTTCAATCACCTGCAAGCACAGCGAAGCCATATCGTCAATGATGGCGTCGGCAGGACGAGGCAGATTGGTCTTACAGCTAACGGTCTCAACGATATTGCAGTCTGCATCTACCAGACCGGCGACAATATTGGTACCGCCTAAATCAACACCAATGGTATACATATGCATATCCTCCTTACAATTACAGGGTGGAAAGCAGCGCCTTGAAGCAACCGCTCATTTGAATCTCGCCGGCATCGGCAGGAACAAAGAAGGTGTCGTAACGACCGAAGGCTTCTCCATCAATAGTGCCCTCGCCCTCCAGAACAAGCACGGCAGTGAAAGTGTCAGGCTTACCGATGGTAACGGTGCCGTCCGCCTTCAGCTCAGTGACGGTGAAATATTGACAAGAGGACACCTCGGTGAATACACCGCCATCCACCACTGTTTGGGTAGGCTCAACCGCGTCGGCGGCACGAGTCAGATCGGAGACCTCCAGCGCCTTCTCCACGTGAAGAGGACGAGTGTTACCCTGGGCGTCACGGCGGCCATAGTCGTACACGCGATAGGTCACGTTGGAGTTCTGCTGAATCTCGGCAATCAGCAGGCCTTTACCGATGGCGTGAATCGTACCGGAGGGAATGAAATAACTCTCACCCTTCTGCACCGGCACGAAGCGTAGAATGTCGGTCAGAGTGTTGGTGCGAATGGCCTCCTCCATCTCGGCACGAGTGACGTCCTTCTCAAAGCCGTAGTAAATGCCTGCACCCTCCTCGCAATCCAGGATGTACCACATCTCAGTTTTACCAAATTGACCTTCGTTGGCCAGCGCGTACTCGTCACTGGGATGTACCTGAACGGACAGGTCGCTCTGAGCGTCGATCAGCTTAATGAGCTGAGGAAAATCCTTGAAAGAGGCAGCCTTAGCGCCCAAATCAGCGTTCTTCAGCGCCTCGGCAAATGTGGTGCCGTCGGGCAGGTAGCTAGGGCCATCGGGATGAGCGGACAGCACCCAAGCCTCGGCCACGCGATCCATATCCTTGACGCCGTAGTCACGCATTAGCTTCGTGCCACCCCAAATATAGTCTTTAAAAGAAGGGGTCAATTTCATAATCTTGCTCATATCAACACCTCGAATATGTAATATTTGGCTTTATTTTACCATAGTTTTTCCCATAGGTCAACGAAAAATCCCGTCATCCGCTATGGACGACGGGATTTTTTACGCAATATTACTGATACACGCGGACGTAGTCGATGATATAGTGCTGAGGCAGCACGGTATCCACGTCGTTGGGACGCTCGTCCTCATTCCAATCGGACAGAGCGGTGTTAATCAAGATGAAGTGGGGCTTAAAGAAGCAATCCTTCATATCCTCGGTGATGGGCTGGGTGTGGAAACAGTTGTCGTCAAAGTAGAAACGGCACTCCTTCTCCTCCCACTCCACGGCGTAGATGTGGAAATCGTCGGCAAACTTCTCGCCCTGAGGCAGATGATACCAACCGGTGATGCAGTTGTGCTCATCGGTTCCCTTGGTCTGGAAATGCAGCGTGGAGCGCATCTCACCGTTGGACTCGGGATCGGAATTGACGGTAGCCTCCATAATATCGATCTCACCGCAATGGGGCCAGTTGACGATGGAAATGTTCTCGCCCAGCGTCCAGAAAGCGGGCCATATGCCACGAGACCAAGGCAGCTTGGCACGCATCTCGATGCGGCCGTAGGTGCAGAAGAATTTGTGCTCCGTGTTCAAGCTGGCGGAAGTATATTTGGCACCCTCATAGTCCTCACGCAGGGTGACAATATGAAGCATGCTGTCCTCAACGTAGGCGTTGCAGGGACGGTCAGTGTAGTACTGAGGCTCGTGGTTACGGATGAAACCGATCTCAAAATTCCACTTACTGCGATCAATGGTATCACCGTCAAAATGATCCTCAAAAATCAACTTATCGAAAGCCATATTCATACTCCTTACAATATAAAGTCGTCTGAAAAAATAAATTAGTATAAGTATAGATAACCTGAGAGCACTTGTCAATAGATTTGGCGACCTGCAATCGCCCGTTTTCACAAAGTCCATTAAATGAACATATCAGCAGATTGAAATATTGATATAAAAAAAGAGCCTCTGCCATCGGCAGAGGCTCTCGCAGATTTTACTGATATACGCGGATATAGTCGATGAGATACTCCTGGGGCAACTGAGTGTGCTCATCGTCGGGACGCTCGTTGTCGTTCCAATCGGACAGAGCGGTATTCACCAGAATGAACTGGGGCTTGTTGAAGCAACCCAACATATCCTCGGTCAAGGGAGCTTTGCGGGTCATCACATCGTCAAAATACCAGCGAATCTCACCCTCTTCCCACTCGATAGCCCAGGTGTGGAAATCGTCACCGAAGCACTCGTAGGGAGAACGATACCGCTCGATGGAGGAATGAATGTCGTTGGCCTCCTTGGAGAAATAGTGCAGGCTCATGGTCTGCTCGCCGTTGGAGCCGGGGTCATCCTCCTTGCCGATCATCTCCATAATATCGATCTCGCCGCAACGAGGCCAGTTAACCACGGGATAGTTCTCGCCCATCATCCAGAAGGCAGGCCACAAGCCTTTGCTATAGGGCAGCTTGGCACGCATCTCCACGCGACCGTACAGGCAGGAGTACTTACCCATAGTATTGATGGAGGCGGAGGTGTACTTGGCGCCCTCATAGTCTTCGCGCAGGGTGACAATATGCAGCATACTGTCCTTCACGAAGATGTTACAGGGGCGGTCGGTG
The DNA here is from genome assembly GCA_045544815.1 of Acutalibacteraceae bacterium. Lineage (GTDB taxonomy): Bacteria > Bacillota > Clostridia > Oscillospirales > Acutalibacteraceae > UBA5905. The sequence goes on from JAZPZT010000081.1 coordinate 6,672, forward strand.
TAATACTGGGGCTCGTGATTGCGGATAAAACCAATCTCGTAATCCCAGACGTCACGATTGAGAGTATCGCCGTCAAAGTGCTCCTCAAATACCAATTTATCAAAAGCCATAGTGTTAACCTTCCTTTCGGATTATGTTGCTATAAGTATACGGAAAAACCTGTCAAAAGTCAATAGAAAACCACGAGTTGCACCGAGCTTTCTCACAGAAATGAAAAAGCAAGTGACAACTTCGACAAAATGTGCTATTCTACGATAGGGTGGTAAAGTATGAATCATTTTTTCACATCAAAAAGTAACATTCCCGACGGCCTCGGCTTCAGCACTTTTGGCCCTACACATTTAATTTGGCTCTCCTGCATTGTCGTAGCTGTCGGTATCGCGGTTTTCTTCTATAACCGCATGGATGATAAGCACCGACGTGCTATGCGCATTATTCTTGCTTCTCTCATCGTTCTGTTGGAGGTAATTAAGGATATATACCACGCCATCTTAGGCGAATTCGACGTGGGCTATTTACCGTTACATTTATGCGGTATCAATATTTTGCTCATCGCGTTTGACGTTTTCAAGCAAAACAATACCGTACGCAATTTTCTGTATTACTTCTGCATTGCAGGTGCTTCGCTGGCGCTCCTCTTCCCCAACTGGACAACCTTGCCCTGCTGGAATTTCTCTTGCATACATAGCTTTACCATCCACGGCTTATTGGTGATGTATCCCCTCTTGCTGGTGTGCAGCGGCGAGTTGAAGCCGGATCTCAAGACTATGCCAAAGTGCATTCTGCTGCTCATTGGCTTGGCTATTCCCATCTATTTTGTCAATCTGGCTTTCGACACCAACTTTATGTTCCTCATGCGGCCGGACAAAGGCAATCCGTTGGAGATGTTCGAAAAACTGTTAGGCAGTCATCTGTGGGGATTCCCCATCCTGCTGCCCGTGGTCATGTTCCTCATGTATCTGCCAATTTGGTTGGTCGATAAACTAAAGAAGAAAAACGAACCGCAATAACGAAAACAGCTTTGTATTAACGCAAAAACGGACACATCCGAGCGGATGTGTCCGTTTTTCAATTCAGTAAAAGCCGAAATTACTTCGCCTCGGAGACGGCAACGGCGCAAGCCACGGTCATACCGACCATGGGGTTGTTACCGGCGCCGATCAGACCCATCATCTCCACGTGAGCAGGCACGGAGGAGGAGCCGGCGAACTGAGCATCACCATGCATACGACCCATGGTATCGGTCAAGCCGTAAGAGGCAGGGCCGGCGGCCATGTTATCGGGGTGCAGGGTACGGCCGGTACCACCGCCGGAAGCGACGGAGAAGTACTTCTTGCCGTTCTCGATGGCCCACTTCTTATAAGTGCCGGCCACGGGATGCTGGAAGCGGGTGGGGTTGGTGGAGTTACCGGTGATGGAAACCTCGACGGACTCCTTCTGCATGATGGCAACGCCCTCGTTGACATCGTTACAGCCATAGCACTTAACCTTCGCACGCTCACCGTCGGAGAAAGCGACCTCGCGGACAACCTTCAGCTCGCCGGTGTAGAAGTCGTAATCGGTCTCCACATAGGTGAAGCCGTTGATACGGCTGATGATATAGGCGGCATCCTTACCCAGACCGTTCAGGATAACACGCAGGGGGTTCTTACGAACCTTGTTAGCGGTACGAGCGATACCGATAGCGCCCTCAGCGGCGGCGAAAGACTCGTGACCGGCCAAGAAAGCGAAGCAGTTGGTCTCTTCGCTCAGCAGCATCTTGCCCAGGTTACCGTGACCCAGACCAACCTTACGCTGGTCGGCAACAGAGCCAGGCACGCAGAAAGCCTGCAGGCCCTCGCCGATAACGGCGGCGGCCTCGGCGGCGTCGGTGACGCCACGCTTCAGAGCCAGAGCCACACCCATGGTGTAAGCCCAGACAGCGTTCTCAAACGCGATGGGCTGAACGCCCTTCACGATCGCATCCACATCAATGCCCTTGGAGAGGCACAGATCACGGCACTCCTCCAGAGAGCCCAGACCATTCTCAGCCAGGAATTTCTCAATGCCGGGCATACGGCGGTCTTTACCTTCGAACTTTACATTGTTAGCCATCTGTACATTCCTCCTTTATTATTCTTCACGGGGGTCAATGTACTTCGCCGCATTGTCGAAGCGACCATACTGACCGATGTTCTTCTCATAAGCCTCGGTGGGGTTGACACCGTGACGGATGTCCTCCATCATCTTGCCCAGCTTCACGAACTGGTAGCCGCAAACCTCGTCGTTCTCGTCCAGAGCGATCTTGGTGACGTAGCCCTCGGCCATCTCCAAATAACGAACGCCCTTCACATTGGTGGAATACATGGTACCGATCTGAGAGCGCAGACCCTTACCCAAATCCTCCAGACCGGCGCCGATGGACAGACCGTCCTCGGAGAAAGCGGACTGGCTACGGCCGTACACGATCTGCAGGAACAGCTCGCGCATAGCGGTGTTGATAGCGTCGCACACCAGGTCGGTGTTGAGGCACTCCAGAATGGTCTTGCCGGGCAGGATCTCGGCGGCCATAGCGGCGGAGTGGGTCATACCGGAGCAGCCCAGAGTCTCCACCAGAGCTTCTTCGATGATACCTTCCTTAACATTAAGGGTCAGCTTGCAGCAGCCCTGCTGGGGTGCGCACCAGCCGATACCGTGGGTAAAACCGCTGATGTCAGAGATCTGCTTGGCCTGACCCCACTTGCCCTCTTCGGGAATGGGAGCGGGGCCGTGATAGGCGCCCTTGGCCA
>JAZPZT010000082.1:0-2413 GCA_045544815.1 Acutalibacteraceae bacterium
CCGCACCGATGGTGGAGTCGAAGGGCTCGGACAGGCCCCGCTTGGAGCAGATATTCAGATCGGCGGCCAACGCCTTGTATGCCCCCGTGAAGGAGGTTACAACGGCCGCATCCTCTGCCTTGGGCTGTGCCACGCAAGCCACGGTGTGCTTCTCCGCACCGTTGGAGTTCAGGAATTCACGGGAAATATCTACGATCACCTTGCCGCGCCACAGCATCGTCAGACGGGCGTCGTCGGTGACGTTTGCCACCACGGTGGCCTCCAGATTTTCGCCTGCCGCGATTTCGCAGAAGCGAGCCACGTCGCCGGCCTCAACCACCACAGCCATTCTCTCCTGAGATTCGCTGATGGCCAATTCCGTTCCGTCCAGACCCTCGTACTTCTTGGGTACCCGGTCCAGATCGATGCGCAGACCGTCGGCCAATTCACCGATAGCAACGGATACACCGCCGGCACCGAAGTCGTTGCAGCGCTTGATCAGGCGGGATGCCTCGGGATTGCGGAACAGACGCTGGAGTTTTCTCTCCTCGGGGGCATTACCCTTCTGTACCTCTGCACCGCAGGAGGTCAGGGATTCGGTGGTGTGGGACTTGGAGGAGCCGGTAGCACCGCCGCATCCGTCACGGCCGGTACGGCCGCCGAGCAGGATGACCACGTCACCGGGTGCAGGAACCTCGCGGCGTACGTTTTCCGCGGGAGCGGCCGCGATAACGGCACCGATCTCCATACGCTTGGCCGCGTAGCCGGGGTGATAAATCTCGTCTACCATACCGGTAGCCAGACCGATCTGGTTACCGTAGGAGGAATAGCCCGCCGCCGCCGTGGTCACGATCTTACGCTGGGGCAATTTGCCCGGCATGGTCTCGGATACGGGACGGGTGGGATCGGCCGCGCCGGTTACACGCATAGCGGCGTATACGTAGGAGCGTCCGGACAGCGGGTCACGGATCGCACCGCCGATACAGGTAGCCGCACCGCCGAAGGGCTCGATCTCGGTAGGATGGTTGTGGGTTTCGTTCTTAAACAGGAGCAGCCAGTCTTCCACGGTCCCGTTATGATTTACCTTCATCTTAACGGTGCAGGCGTTGATCTCCTCGCTCTCGTCCAGCTTGGTCAGCTTGCCCTGTGCCTTCAGGGATTTCGCACCGATGGTGGCGATGTCCATAAAGTTCAGCGGCTTGGCGTCACGGCCCAGGGCGTGGCGAGTATCCAGATACCGCTGCCAGGATGCCTGGGTGGCCGCATCCTCAAAGGATACGGAGTCGATGGTGGTAAGGAAGGTGGTATGACGGCAGTGATCGCTCCAGTAGGTGTCGATCATGCGGATCTCGGTGATGGTGGGATCCCGCTGCTCTTTCCGGAAATATGCCTGGCAGAAGGCGGCGTCCGCCTGGTCCATGGCCAGACCGTACTTCTTCACGAAATCGGCAAGGCCACCTTCATCCAGCTGGCAGAAGCCGTCCAGCACCGCCACGTCTGCCGGAACGGGATATTCCGCCGCCAAAGTAGCCTTCTCGGCAAGAGATGCCTCGCGGGCCTCCACGGGATTGATTACGTATTTTTTGATGGCGGCCAGCTCGTCCGCACTTACGTTGCCGGTGAGCACGTATACCTTGGCGGTCTCCACGAGAGGTCTCTCCCCCTGGGAGAGGAGCTGTACGCACTGTGCGGCGGAGTCCGCTCTCTGATTGAACTGACCGGGCAGATATTCCACGGCAAAAACGGTGTCATTTGCGGCCGCGGTCAGGGAGTCGGTGACGATGTCCAGCTGGGGCTCCGCAAAAATGGTGTTCTTGCAGTTCTCGAACAATTCCAGGGAAATGCCCTCCACGTCATAGCGGTTGAGGACACGGACATCCGTCACGGATGTGATGGACAAAAGGGTGCGGATGTCGGAAAGAAGGGAGCGGGCCTCGCCTGCCAGTTCTTTCTTTTTTTCAACAAAGATTCTGTATACCATATGTAACCTCTCAACTCAATTTGCCGGCTGCCAAAGCGCGCTGACCGATATCCGATCGGCGGTACGCGCCCTCAAAGGAAACGAGATCGGCATTCTTGTATGCCAAAGCGATAGCGTTCTCCAAAGTATCCGCCACCGCTGTCACGCCCAGCACACGGCCGCCCGCGGTCAGCAGTTTTCCATCCGCCAGCTTGGCACCTGCCACGTACAATTCTGCCTCAAATCCGTCCTGAACGGTGATCTCAAATCCGCTCTGATACTTCACGGGATAACCACTGGACGCCAGTACCACGCAGCAGGCGTGGCCGTCTTTCCATTTCACCAAATCCTCCGTCAGAGTTCCCTCAGCACAGGCCTTCATGATGGTGAACAAGTCGGAATCCAAGAGCGGCAGTACCACCTGGGTTTCGGGATCGCCGAAACGGCAGTTGTACTCAATAACCTTGGGGCCAT
>JAZPZT010000083.1:0-34552 GCA_045544815.1 Acutalibacteraceae bacterium
GCTCCCGTCGGTTTCGCCGATGTGTGGGTAGAGTTCAATTGCGAGGCCGACATCTTCAACACCGACGATAAGACCGTCTATTTCGACCCGATTCACGGCGGTGTCGAGATTTTGGAGCCCGTCGACGTTCAGACGGGTGACGTCAACGGCGACGGCAAGGTCAACAACCGTGACCTGGGCATCCTGCAGAAGAAGCTGAACGGCGCGGATGTTGCTGTGGACGAGATGGCCACCGACTTGGACGGTAACGGTAAAATCAACAACCGTGACTTGGGTCTGTTGCAGAAGCTGCTGAATGCTTAATGGACCATCAAAAACCCGAGGGGATCCCCCTCGGGTTTTTCCTTTTTATTGACAAACGTCTTGTGTTGCGGTACACTTGTATTGACTTGATTTATTCTAATTTCGATTGGCAAAAGGAGTATTCGTATGAAACGAAGCATAGCTGTTTTGTTATCTGCGTTGTTGCTGTTGACTTCGGTACCCATGGTTAGCGCCGATGCCTACAACGACGACCAGTTTGAGTGGGGCGATGACGCCTGTCCTCACACCCGGACCGAGACGGTAGAGACGGTAGCCTCCACCTGTATTACTCAAGGTCACGGTGCCTATACCTACTGCGTGGCGTGCAAATTGTTGCTGGATGGTTCTCGAGATCTTCTGCCTCTGGCCGATCACGCATACGAGGTGGAGACCACCCCTGCGGATTGTATGAGCGACGGTCTGAGCTTGTACACCTGCACCGTCTGCGGTCACTCCTACGAGGAGATTATCCCTGCCAACGATGAGCACGTATACGTCTATTCCTGCGACCAGTATTGTAACAACTGCGGCGAGAAAACCAACCCGAGAGCCAAGCACAACGTCCTGCACGTGGAGGCCAAAGCGGCTGTCTCTTGTATCGAGTTGGGTAACAGAGAATATTGGCGTTGCGATTCCTGCGGCACCGTTTGGTTGGATGCCACGCTTATGCGTCAGTCCAATATGAAGTCCGTGATGATCGCCGGCGCGTGTGTGAGTGATTCTCCGGCCTGCAAAGACGGCGTGTGCATTCATTGCGGCCTGCCTTGCGCCGCAGAGGCGGAGCACACCTACGACAACGCTTGCGATGCGGATTGCAACGGCTGTGGCGCAATGCGGGAGACCGCCCACGATTACCAAGATACGGAGATCCTTCCCGACTGTGAGAACAGTGGCTACGTCATCCACACTTGCACGGTCTGCGGCGACAGTTATGTGGATGGCCGCGTAGACGCGCTGGGTCACGATTACGTGCCCCTCAGTGCCGAGCCTGCCACCTGTAATAAGGATGGCTTTGAGAAGTATTACTGCCCGAATTGCGGCGACAGCTATACCGAGATTGTCCCTGCCACCAACAAGCATACCTATGATCCTTACTATGGCGATCCCCATGGGTGCGATGAGGATTGTAACGTTTGCGGTTATATTCGTGACGATGCTCATAACTATATCCATATGGGCACCGATGAGCCTACTTGCGGTACAGATGGCAAGCATTATTATGCTTGCTTGGTCTGCGGAAAGACTAAAATCGACAGCATTCCCGCCACCGGCAACCATACCTACAGTGGTGTTTGCGACGCCGCTTGTAATGTGTGCGGACTCATCCGCGCATCCGTAGAACCCCATAACTATGTCCTGACCGACGAGGTGGAGGTTACTTGTGAGACGGATGGCACGCGTACCTATACGTGCTCCGGCTGCGGTGACAGCTATACGGAAACCGAAACCGCTTCGGGTCACAAGTACCATATCGTGGTGACCGCTCCCGATTGCGAAAACGGCGGCTATACCACCCATACCTGCTCGGTCTGTGGCTACAGTTGCGTAGACAACCGCGTGCCTGCGCTGGGTCACGATTATGACGCCGTGGTGACCGTCCCCGATTGCGAAAACGGCGGCTACACCACCTATACCTGCGCAAACTGCGGTGACAGCTACGTCGCCGACGAGGTAGCCGCTCTGGGTCACACCTACGACGATGATTCCGACCCTAACTGTAACGTCTGCGGCGCCCAGCGTGAGGTCACGGTGCGTGGCGATCTCAGCGGCGATGGCAAGGTCAATAACCGTGACCTTGGCCTGTTGCAAAAGCACCTCAACGGCACCGCCGTCACCATCGACGAGTTGGCGGCAGATATGGATGGCAACGGCAAGATCAACAACCGTGACCTGGGTCTGTTGCAACGCTATCTCAATAGTTGAGACGTAGAATAATGCGGTTACGAAAAAGCCCGAAAGCATTTGCTTTCGGGCTTTTCTGATAAAAACACTTGCCATTTTGAAAAAGCAGGTGTATGATGTAAACAGAAGGTTCTACCCTAAATTAGGAGGAGATTCTATGAAGAAAATCACTATGCGTTCTCTGGCGTGGCTGACCGGTCTTATGCTGTGCGTTAGCCTGTTTTCCGCCACCTTTGTTCTGCCTGCACAGGCGGCAACGGTGAATTACGTCTATTCCGGCGATTACGTCTACAACTGGGGCGAGCGTGACGAGCTGGCCACCTTCCTGTCTCCCATGGCGGAGGATTTTTATGCCGCCAACGGCGCAACCTATGCCGCACTGGCGTCCCTGTCCGGCTCTTCTACGACGAGCAGTGTGCCGAACAGCGCGCTGTATGAGGAATTGCACGGGCTGATGTACGATAATCTGACCAACCCCACCTCTTACGACGCTACTCGCGAGCTTTATCAGTACACCGACTGCGAAAACAGCGGCGGCTCCATTTCTTCTTTCTATTCCGGCACGTCCATCGGCCCCTCTTGGGACGGCGGCAGCACCTGGAACCGCGAACACACCTGGCCCAACAGCAAGAGCAACAGCGGCAGCGGCTCCAGCGCTAATCGTGAGGCAGATATTATGATGCTCCGTCCCACTGCAACAAGTGAGAATGGAAGCCGCAGCAACACCGCCTATGGTGAGAGCAGCAGCTATTATGACCCTGATGGGCTGGGGCAGAACGTGCGCGGCGATGCAGCCCGTATCGTGCTGTACGTCTACGTCTGTTGGGGCGGCAGTGACAAGCACGATGGCGCTTTGGATTATATGTGGGGTTCCTCCGGTGTCATGGAGAGCAAGGAAGTTCTGCTCAAGTGGATGGAGGAAGACCCTGTTGATACTTGGGAGATGGGTCGTAACGACTCCGTCGAAGCCATCACAGGCACCCGTAACGTCTTTGTAGACTATCCCGAGCTGGCCTTCCTGCTGTTTAGCGAGGATGTGCCCGCCGAATACGATTCTCCCTCCGGCGAGGGCACTACCCCCGGTTGCGCCCACAACTATGTAAGTAGCGCAACCACTGCCGCTACCTGTGGCAAGGACGGCGCCAAAACCTACACCTGCTCTTTGTGCGGCCACAGCTACACCGAGGTTATCCCCGCTACCGGCGCGCACATCTATGACAATGCCTGCGACGCCGAGTGCAATGTCTGCGGCACCGCTCGCACTCCCTCTAAACATGTCTATACTGCCGATTGCGACACCACTTGCAATGTGTGTGGTGCGGTGCGTTCCGCCACCGCCGGCGGCGAGAGCACCATCACCTTTGACGATGATAAGACCGATCGCGTGGATTTCTCCACCACCTCTCAGGTGTGGCAAAACGGCCAGCTGACTGTCACCAATAACAAGTCGAGCGCCACCAGCAACGTGGCGGATTATTCCAATCCCGTCCGCTTCTACAAGGGCTCTCAGGTTATCATCGCCTATTCCGGTATGACGAGCTTGGTCATCAACGCTCCTACCGGTAGCTATGGTACCCCGTGGGCGGCAACGTTGGACAACGCCGGTCTGGAGTATGAGGTAAACGGTGGCGTGTACACCGTCACCTTCGACACTCCCGTGGATAGCATTACCTTGACCGCCACCGCCCAGATTCGCGCCAACTCTATCACCGCCATCGGCGGCGCCGGTGCCGAGCACGTTTACGATAACGCCTGCGACACCACTTGCAACGCCTGCGGCGAGACGCGCGAGGTAGGCGACCACGTTTACGATAATGACAACGACACCACCTGCAACGAGTGCGGTGCCGTCCGTCAGATTGCGGCACAGATTCTCGGCGGCGGTCAGACCAGCGTGTCTGAGGACGTCAGCGGCTTGGCTTTCTTCTTTACCGCCAACGTATCCGCCGCTCAGATCCAAAAAGGCTATGAGTACGTGGCGAATTCCGCTTCGGTCATTCCCTTCGTGGATGGCGATGGCTACAAGGTAGTGCGTATGGGCGCCGTGGTCTCCAATGGCGTCAGCACCGCAGACGTTGAGGCGAAGTACCTGTGGGATGTCGCTGCGAACCAGTGCTCCTTCGCTATTCGCGTCATCAACATCCCTGCCGACAAGCTGGATACCATTGTTACCGTCCGTCCCTACTACGTGTATGAGGTAGACGGCGAAGAGGTTGTGGTCTACGGCGATACGGTTAGCAAGTCTTATAATCAGGCAGCTCAATAAGAATTAACAAAAAATCCCCACCCGAAATCGGGTGGGGATTTTTTTATTGTCTTTATTCCAATTCGAATGCGCCGGTGTAGAGTTGATAATAGGTGCCTTTCTGTGCCAACAGGCTTTCGTGGCTGCCGCGCTCGATGATACGGCCTTTTTCCAGCACCATAATCACGTCGGCGTCCATAATGGTGGACAGACGGTGAGCGATGACGAACACCGTGCGACCCTCCATCAGCTTATCCATACCGCGCTGGACAATGGCCTCGGTGCGGGTATCGATGGAGGAGGTAGCCTCGTCCAGAATGAGGCAGGGCGGGTCGGCAACCGCCGCACGGGCGATGGCAATCAGCTGGCGCTGACCCTGGGAGAGGTTGGCGCCGTTGTTGGTCAGCAGAGTGTCGTAGCCCTGGGGCAGACGGCTGATGAAATCGTCCGCACCGGCCAGACGAGCGGCCTCACGGCACTGGTCGTCGGTGGCCTCCAGGTTACCGTAGCGGATATTCTCCATTACGGTGCCGGTGAAGAGGTTAGTCTCCTGCAGCACGATACCCAAAGAGCGGCGCAGGTCCGCTTTGCGGATCTTGTTGATGTTAATACCATCGTATCGCACCTTACCGTCCGCAATATCGTAGAAGCGGTTGATGAGGTTGGTGATGGTGGTCTTGCCGGCGCCGGTGGAGCCGACAAAGGCGACCTTTTGTCCCGGATAGGCATAGACCGATACGTCGTGGAGGACAGGCTTACCCTCTTCATAGGCAAAGTCTACTTCGGTGAGTCGAACGTCACCCTGCAGGAGGGTGTAGGTGAGAGTGCCGTCCTCGTGGGGATGCTTCCACGCCCAAGTACCGGTGCGCTCGGCACACTCGGTGATATTACCCTCCTCGTCCACGGTGGCGTTGACCAGGGTGACGTAGCCGTTATCCACCTCAGGCTCCTCATCCATCAGGCCAAACAGACGCTCAGCGCCGGCCAGACCCATGGCAATGTGGTTGATCTGCTGGGAAACCTGGTTGACGTTACCCGTAAACTGCTTGGTCATATTCAGGAAGGGAACTACGATAGAAATGCTCAAAGGCAGGCCGGACAGGCTGATATTGGGCACGCCCAGCACCAAAAACAGACCGCCGATCATCGCACAGGCTACGTACAGCACGTTGCCGATGTTCATAATGATGGGACCGAGGCTGTTGGCGAAAGCGTTGGCGCGGAAACTGTCCTGATACAGTTGTTCGTTGAGGGCGTCAAAGTCCTCCTGCGCCTCGTCCTCGTGGCAGAACACCTTCACTACACGCTGACCGTTCATCATCTCTTGGATGAAGCCTTCGGTGCGGCCGACGGCCTGCTGCTGACGGACGAAGTATTTGGCGGAGCCGCCGCCAATCTTTTTGGACACGAAGAACATGGCCACCACGCCCAACAGCACAACCAGCGTCATCAGCACGCTGTAATACAGCATGATGAACAGCACCGTCAGCACCACGATACCGGCCTGCATTAAGCTGGGGATGGATTGGGAAATCAGCTGGCGCAGGGTGTCGATATCGTTGGTATAGTGGCTCATGATATCGCCGTGCTTATGGGTGTCGAAGTAACGGATGGGCAAGTTCTGCATACCGTCGAACATCTTACACCGCATTTTGCTCAGGAATCCCTGGGTGATGTAGGCCATCAACTGGGACTGGAGCACGGTGAGCAGGATGGAAACGAGATACAGACCAATCAGCGCACCGATGAGAGGCAACAACTGGGGCAGCGCCTCTTCCCACGTGCTGTGGTTCTTTAGGCTTTCCTCAATGACGTCCAGCACGTTCTTGGTGAACATTGCGGGGATGGAGTTGACGATGGCGGCGAAAATGATACAGAATACCACGATGGGGATGAGCTTGGGATAGAAGCCATAGAGCAGTTTCAGCACACGGGGGAGGGTTTCCTTTTTCACCTTGGGGCGAGGGCCCATGGGGCCACGGCCACCGGGACCTTTCATAGGAGGTTTACTCATCGTCCTCGCCTCCTCTCGTCTGTTGCTCATAGATTTCTCGGTACATCGAGCAGGTTTCCAGCAGTTGCTCGTGGTTGCCTGCGGCGGCAATCTTGCCGCCCTCCATCATCAGAATCAGGTCGGCGTCCATCACAGAGGCCACACGCTGGGCGATGATGATTTTGGTGGTTTCGGGAATATAGGTTTTAAAACCGGCGCGGATAAACGCATCCGTGCGGGTATCCACCGCGCTGGTGGAGTCGTCCAGAATCAGAATCTTCGGTTTTTTCAGCAGAGCGCGGGCGATACACAGGCGTTGCTTCTGACCGCCGGAGACGTTGCTGCCGCCCTGCTCGATGTGGGTGTCGTACCCGTCGGGGAAGGCCATCACGAAATCGTGAGCCTGTGCCAATTGGCAGGCTTCGATGATTTCCTCATCGGTGGCGTTGGGGTTGCCCCAGCGCAGATTCTCCTTGATGGTGCCGGCAAACAGCAAATTCTTTTGCAGCACCATAGCCACCGAGCCGCGCAGAGTATCCAGATCGTACTGGCGCACGTCCACGCCGCCTACCTCTACCGCACCCTCGGTGACGTCATAGAGACGGGGGATGAGCTGCACCAAGGTGGATTTACTGGAGCCGGTGCCGCCCAAAATACCCACTGTCATACCCGATTCGATGACAAGGTCGATATCAGACAGGGCAAACTTTTCGGCGGTGGCGGAATACTTGAAGCTGACGTCGCGGAAGGTGATGGAGCCGTCCTTCACCTCGTAGACGGGCTCGTCGGGATTATGCAGAGTGGATTCCTCGCCCAGTACCTCAGCGATACGCTTAATGGCCTCGGCGGAGATGGTCAGCGTGACGTAAATCATAGACAACGTCATCAGCTGCATCAGCACCTGCATACCATAGGTCAGCATGGCGGAAATCTCGCCCACGCCGATGGCGTCGCCGCTGAAGGTGGTGCCAGTGCCGGAGATAATCAGGAATGCACCCACAAACAGCACGAACACCATATTGAAGTAACTGCAGAAGCGCATCAGCGGGTCGTTGAGCGCTACGATGCGTTCTGCACGGGTGAAATCCTTGCGGATATCGTCGGAGGCGTCGAAGAATTTTTTGCGCTCGTATTCCTCACGGGAGAAACCTTTTACCACACGCATGCCGCGGACGTTTTCCTCGATGGACTCGTTGAGGCGGTCGTATTTTTTAAACACACGGCGGAAAGCAGGCATGGCGAAATGGGCCACCGCCAGCAGGCCACCGGCCAGCAGGGGGATGATGACCACGAAAGCGAAGGCCAGAGAGCCGCCCATGGTGAAGGCCATTACGGTGGAGAAAATCAGCAGCAGAGGGGCACGCACCGCAATACGGATGAGCATCATATAGGACATCTGAGCGTTGCTGATATCGGTGGTCATACGGGTCACCAGCGAGGCGGTGGAAAACTTATCCATATTCTCGAAAGAGAAGGTCTGGATACGCTTAAACACGTCGTGGCGCAGATTCTTGGCAAAGCCGCAGGAGGCCTTAGCGCAGGTGAAGCCGGCGATACCGCCGCAGCACAGAGAGGCTACTGCCATAGCGATGAGGACGAGGCCGCTGCGGATGATATCCGCCATAGCGGCGCCGTTTTCCACGCTGTTGATGAGCTGGGCTGCGGTGTAAGGGATGAAGCACTCAATCACCGCCTCCAGTGCGATAAACAGCAGGGTGAGGAAGGTGGGCGTTTTGTACTCCCTCACACACCCCAACAATCGTTTGTACATAGGCATTCTTCTTTCTTGGATTAGTTTTGGCTTGGGGTTATTCCTCGCCGATGATGTCGGGAGGAGGCCCCTTCATTACCGAGCGGATCTCGCGGGAGATGTTGGTGTACTCAATGAGGCGATCCATACCGATGGTGTCGATGAGTGTACTGATATCCTGACGAAAATTCTCGCGCAATTTTTGCACCGTTTTCGTTCCGGCCGCTGTGAGATGAACAACCACCGTGCGGCCATCCTCTTTTCCTGCATGACGGGAGATGAAACCACGTGTCTCCATCTTTTTGAGTAGGACAGCCACTCTGGCGGTGCTGACGTTCATGAATTTGCTGATAGAGCCGGCGGTCATGGGTGTGCCGGAATCGTATAGAAAGTTGAGCACCGCACCGATACCGGCGTTGGTTTCATTATGCTTTTTCATGAATTTGGCCGGATGGGATTCGTCCAGTAGTGTGATGATTTTACTAATTTCTTCCTGTGTAGCCACGAGGCACCTCCTTTATTGCTAACTAGGTTAGATTATAGCATGTTGCAAAAAAAGTGTCAAGTTAAAACTGTAAATAAAAATGTAAAAATCGATGGGGTTGGTTATAAAAAAGACAGCACAGCGTGAGCTGCGCTGTCCCATATCATTTTATGCATTGCGGAAGGTATCTCGCTCGTTGAGATGGGTGGGAATCAGCACGCTGTCGGCGGGTGCGCCGTTCAGTAGGTTGTCCAAACTGTGGCATACGGCGTCGCACAGGGCGTCCATAGAGCAATCGGCACAGGTGAGAGCAGGGGAGGAGCAACGTGCCGCCAGCGAATCGCTGAGACCGATGAGGGGCAGATTCAGGCCGGTACGTTGCAACGCCTTTTGTGCGCTGAGAGCCAGCACGGAATCGGTGCACAGCACCGCGTCAAAGGTAACACGGGAGATGAGCAACTTTTTGAGGCAGGTGTTCACCAGCTCGGGAGTATTTTCCACGGCAATGACCAGCTCAGGGTCAGGGGTGAGACCTGCGGCGGCATAGGCGTCCTCGTAGCCGCCCACCATTTCGGCGCAGGCGCAGGTGCGCCCACCCACCAGCAGGAGAATGCGGCGACGCTGACGGCGGAGAATCTGCTGAATGCATTCCACCACGGCACTGCGTACGTCGGTACGCACCGAGCGTACGCCGGGCGCATCCACGTGGCCATCCACCAACAAAACGGGGATGGTGGCGGCGGCGGTGACGATGGGATCGGTGCCGTCGGGACGGGCTTGCGGACCGACGTAGACGATGGCCTGCGTAGCGCCTGCTAAAGAGGCCAGCGCCTCGGCTTCGTTGTTATGGTCGCAGCTGCGCAGAAGCACTGTCTTACCCTGCTGACGCAGGTGCCGTTCCACGGCGGACACCACGGCGGCGTTGCGTGCGTCGGTCAGGTCGGCACACAGTATGCCTACGGCGTCCATGGGTGCGGTGGCCGATGCCGCAGGGGCAGGATAAGCGCCGTTGCCCAGATTGCGCGCCAACTGGCTGGGGGTGTAATTCGCCTCTTGAATCACCGCCAGAATCCGCTCTCGGGTGGTGGCGCTGACGTTGGGATTGTTGTTTAGTACACGGGACACGGTGGCGATGGAAACGCCGCATTTTTCAGCAATATCGTAAATATTCATACCGTATCCTCCTTTCTGTAACCGCTTACAATGCCGAGTATACCCCATATTTTAACAAAAAGCAAGAGAAATTTGTCGCAGGCTCATTTTTCGTTTGGCATACGCTTGCATTTTTTGCGTGGGAGGATTATAATGAGTTGATATTGAGAGAGGAGCGTTGCCTTGTGAAAAAGAGACTGCTGACCCCTGCGACACGGGGCAATCTGCTTTTGATTCTCACCGCCTTCATTTGGGGCGTGGCCTTCGTGGCGCAAAAAGAGGGCGGCACCGCCGTGGGCGATTTCACCTTCAACGGCGTGCGCTTCGTTTTGGGCGGCGCTTTGTTGGCGGTTTGTCTGCCGTTGCTGGATAAACTGGGGCTGACCCATCGCTGCGACACCCCCGAGAGTAAAAAGGCTATGTGGCTGGGCGGCGTGCTGTGCGGTATCGCCCTGTGGGCGGCGTCCAATCTGCAACAGTTGGGTTTGCGCTCCACCTCCGCAGGCAAGGGCGGCTTCATCACGGCACTGTACATCGTGTTGGTGCCGATTTTCGGCTTGGTGATCCAACGTCGCACCAATCTCTTCACTTGGATCAGCGTTCTGCTGGCGATGGTCGGTCTGTATCTTTTGTGTATGCAGGGTGAGAGCGGTATCAACGGCGGCGATCTGTTGGTGCTGGCCTGTGCGCCCATTTTCGCCATCCAGATTTTGCTGGTGGATCATTTTGTGCCCCACACCGATGGTGTGCGGTTGTCCTGTATTCAGTTTTTCACCGTGGGCATACTGAATATACCCCTAATGTTTATTTTCGAGCAACCGTCTCTGTCCGCTATGGTGGACGGCTGGCTTCCCATTCTCTATGCCGGCCTGCTGTCCAGCGGCGTGGCCTACACCCTGCAGGTGGTGGCGCAGAAGCATACACACCCCACCACCGCCTCGGTGCTGATGAGCCTTGAGTCGGTGTTTGCGGTGCTGGCCGGCCTTGTGCTGATGGGCGAGCAACTGACGGCGTGGGAGTGGTGCGGCTGTGCGGTGATGTTCGCCGCCGTGATATTGGCGCAATTACCCTCCCCGAAAAAGAAAGGTGAATGAGTATGGATTTTCCCGGCATTTCCGCCGAGAGTCTGTTCCTGCTGGCGGAGAACCGCTTTCAGGACAGCAAGGCGTTTTATGAGGAGCATAAGCCTCAGATTAACAAAACCGTAGTACATCCCCTCAAACAGTTGGTGGCGGAGCTGACCCCTGCCATGCTGACCATTGACCCGCTGATGGGCGGCTCGGTCAGCCGTGTGCGGCGTGACAACCGCTTCACCCACGACAAGTCGATGTACCGCGAGAATATGTGGATCGTCTTTATGCGGGACAAGCGCGCCTACGATTGGTGCTTGCCCGCGTTCTATCTGGATTTTTCGGTGGCCAGAGCCGAGTGGGGCTTGGGCTTTTACTCCGCCACCCCTGCCATTATGCGAGCACTCCGTCGCCGTGTGGAGGCGGATGTTCCCCGCGCGTTGGCGGCGGTGCAGGCGGCGGTGGAGGCAGGTTTTACGCCCTGCGGTCGCCCCTATGCGAAACCGCGCAGTACGGAGGAAACCCCCGAACTGCTCCGCTTTATCTACGATTGCAAAAGTGTGGACTTTAACCGTACCGAGCAGGGCGATTTTGTGGCAGACACCGACTTGCCCGACCGCTTGTTGAGTGGTTTTCAGGCGCTGGCTCCCGTATACGCTCTCCTCATGGAGGCGGTAGAAGAAGCCATCGGTATGAGAGAGGTGTGATACGATGTTAGAGAAAATCAAAAACGACGCCATAGCGGCGGTTAATGAATTGTTGGACGCGGCAAAATTGCACGCGGGCGATATTTTGGTGATCGGCTGTTCCTCCAGCGAGATGGTGGGGGAGAAGATCGGCACCCACTCCAGCGTGGACGCCGCCAATGCTTTGGCGGACGCCGTTTTGCCCCTGCTGAGCGAGCGTGGCATCGCCGTGGCGGTGCAGTGCTGTGAGCACCTCAACCGTGCGTTGATTTTAGAATCTGCCGTGGCAGAAAAATACGGCTACGAGGCGGTGAACGTGGTGCCCCAACCCAAGGCAGGCGGCTCTTTTGCCACCGCCGTGTGGGCGCGTTTGGAGAATCCCGTGGCGGTGGAGCATATCCGCGCTCACGCCGGTCTGGACATCGGCGGCACCCTCATCGGTATGCACCTCAAGGAGGTGGCGGTGCCTGTCCGCTTGAGCGTCAAGACCATCGGTGAAGCGCCCATTCTGTGCGCTCGTACCCGTCCCAAATTCATCGGCGGCTGTCGCGCCGTGTATGACGATAGCAAATTGTAATTTCGTAAAGGAGTGTATCAATATGGCAGAATGTAATCACGATTGCAGTTCTTGCAGTCAGAAATGCAGTGAGCAGGATCTGCACAAGCCCCTCAACCAGTACAGCACCATCAAAAAGGTCATCGCCGTCTCCAGCGGTAAGGGTGGCGTAGGCAAATCCTCCGTCACCGCCATGCTGGCGGTGCTGATGGCTCGCCGTGGCTATAAGGTGGGTGTGCTGGATGCCGATATCACCGGACCCTCCATCCCCAAGGCCTTCGGCATCACCCGTCACGCTATGGCGAACGAGCTGGGCATCCTTCCCGAGGAGACCCACATGAACATCAAGGTGATGTCCATCAACCTCTTGCTTGAGGACGCCAGCCAGCCTGTGGTGTGGCGTGGTCCCGTGGTGGCCGGCGCCGTCGGTCAGTTCTGGACCGATGTGGTGTGGGGTGATTTGGACGTGCTGTTCATCGATATGCCTCCCGGAACGGGTGACGTGCCCCTGACCGTCTATCAGAGCATTCCTCTGGACGGTAACGTCATCGTCACTACGCCCCAGTCTCTGGTGCAGATGGTGGTGGGCAAGGCACATAAGATGGCGGATATGCTGAATATCCCCGTGCTGGGTTTTGTGGAGAATATGAGCAGCGTGAAATGCCCCGACTGCGGCAAGCTGATCCCTCTGTTCGGTGACGGACAGGGTTTGGAAGCCGCCGCCGCTGAGATGGGCTTGCCGGTGCTGGCAAAGCTGCCCATGGATGCCAACATCGCCGCTTTGTGCGATGCCGGCGAGATCGAGTGGGTGGTGTGCGACGAGCTGGCACCTGCCGCCGACGCGGTGGAAGCCTTGCTGAAATAAGAAACGAAAAAAGCCGAGGCGACAGCCTCGGCTTTTTTACTTAGAACAATTTGATGTTGTGTGCGGAAATGAAATCTTTGAGAAAATAGACGTAGAAGACGATGAGCCCCACCGATAACAGCGTGAGCACCGCCACCAAGACGTAGTGCCACCACTTGAGGGTGAGGTCGGGCTTGCTCGCCAGCATTCGCAGGCGATAGAGAGCAGGAGCGAGCGCGCCCAGCACGATGGTGATGACGATGGCCTCGATGGGGAACATCACCAGATTTTTGCCGATACGGGTGAGGTTGATGAGGTTGTAGGCCTGCGCCTTTTCCACACCGAAGAAGATGTAGTAGTACCACTTCATAATGAAGGAGGTGAGCACCACGTTGCTCACCATATTGACGGTAAATTTGGCACCCATGGTGCGGCCCACGGTGAGAGGACGCTTCCAGAAGAAAAGGCCGTAGAGGAAGGCACTGCTCATATCCACCAGCATAAAGGGCAGGAAATAGGGGCCGTCGGGATGGAGCAGATACCCCAACGGATCGCTGACAATCGAGCCGACGAGACCCACCACGGGACCGTAGACCATAGAGCCGACGGAGTTGAAGATACCGGCCACGTTGATGTTGAGACCGGGTGCCAGCGGAATCTCCATCATTTTGCAGATGGCGCGCAGGGCTACGATCATCGCCGCCATCACCAGCATGCGAGGATTCTTTAGGTTTGCGGCCGCCTCTCGCCAATAGGCGGCGGAGAAAACGGATGGGTTGGACAGACTTTTTTGCATAAAAATAACCTCCTTTTCTGTACAGATAGCCCGAGGCGGTATACAGAAAAAGAGGCAATCGCTTTTTCGGTATGACACAGCGGGATGCAACCGACAAACCGCAAGAGCCTAAACTCTTTTCGTCCAACTGACAACTCCCCGTTCAGTTAGCACTTCACGCTTGTCGATTTACTCTGTATGTGGTGGATTATAGCATGGATCCGTAGGTTTGTAAAGAGAAAAATCTAATGAAAAGATGCAGCTATTTGACATTGATATATCTGTGTGTTATAGTGGTTAGGAACGGTAAGGAGGTGGCATAGAGTGGTCAAAAACGAAATAAACGCTAAACAATACTTCTCTATTGCGATGAGCACCTGTAGCATTTTAAGCGCACTACTCGTGGTGTGGATTCACGCATATAACATTGAAGTGTACGGTGGTGAAGAGTCTCCCTTTTTTTGGGTGCAAGAAGTGATTTCGCAGGGAGTGGCGCGTGGCGGTGTACCGTTTTTCTTGATGTCCAGTGCTTTTTTTCTTTACAGTAAAGAGAAAACCACGAAGGAAGTGTATTGGTCAAGAGCACGAAGTGTATTGTTGCCATACTTGATTTGGAACGTCATTTATATGGTTGTGTATGCTGTGTTGCAAAGGTTTGGTGTGACATCTTCGGGCATGGATCAAATTACGCTTAGCAATGTGCTGCAAGGCTTGTTTTTGCATAAGTACAATTACGCTTTTTGGTTTATGCGTGATTTGGTTGTGCTTATTTTCTTTTATCCGTTGATTCGTTGGATATTACGTCGCGGGAAAGTGGCGTCATATGCCGCACTGGCTGTGTTGCTGGTGGTGTATTGTTGCGGTGTTGAGTGGTTGGAGTCGTCTTTCTACTATTTTATCGGTGCCATTCTCGGATTTCATTATCGTGAAAAGGTAGAATCCATTGTAAATCTCAAAAAAACGTGGCAGATTGGTATTACTGTTGGATTGTTTTGCGTGGTTTCCTTGTTTTTCTGGCTTCGAAACATATGCAAAATCGATAGTACGGAGTTGACTATGATTCGCGATTTGTTTATGGCGTTTTTTATGGTGTTTTTTGTGGTTACTTGCCGTATGCGCATTACCGGTTTTTTGGCAGGGCTTTCTTTTATGATGTACTGTATTCATCCGTTGCTTTTGGAGATGATTGAAAAGACCATTTATCTGTGTATGCCCCATAACAATTTGTGGATGATGTTGGATTATATCTTTGCTCCCGTTTTGTGCATTCTCATCATAATTGGTGTGTGCGCGCTGTGGAAAAGATGGCTGCCTGCTGTGTATAAACTTTTGAATGGCGGTCGCCTGTGAGACGGTAAGCAGTTGGTCCGGAAACAAATTGTAAAGAAAAAAGACGGCGGTGACGCCGTCTTTTTTTAGAATGTACCTGTAAATCCAATATCCAACAGGGTGATGGTGTCGAGGTAGCGTCTGTTATCGTTGCGTGCGCCCAAGAGGATGCACAGCAGTTTACGCCCGTCTCGCTCTGCATAGGAGATGAGGCAACTGCCGGCGCCGTCGGTGGTGCCCGTTTTCATGCCGATGGTCCCTTCGTAGGTGTAGGTGCCGTTGGAATGCATCAATCGGTTGGAGTTTTTCAGAATGATGGTCTGTCCCGATACGAGAGTGATGGTCATTTGCTCGTTGGCGACGGTTTCGGCGATGAAAGGTTGCTCCAAAGCGTGCAGGGCAATTTTCAGCAGGTCGTTTGCCGTGGTTTGATGGCCGTCCTTGTCAATGCCGTCGGGGTTGAGGAAGACGGTGTTTTCACAACCCAACTCTCTGGCCTTTTCCGTCATGTAGCGGCAGAAGAGGTCGATGGCGGCCTGTCCGCTGAGAGATTCGTCCAACAGGTGTCCCAACTGGGCGGCGATGATATAGGCGGCATCGTTTCCCGAGGGGAGCAGCAGCGCCTGCAATGCCTGCCGCAGGGTCATGCGGTAGCCGATATACAGGCCGGCACGGCTGGACTGCGGATCCATTAGATAGAGTTCGTTACCTGCGGTGATGACCGTGTCCAAATCGGCGGTTTCCAGCGCCACGATGGCGGTCATCAGCTTGGTTAGACTGGCAGGAGCGCACACCTTGTTGACGTTGCGAGTATACAGTGGCGTGTCCGCCGTCACGTCGTACAGCAGGAAGCGAGGTGCCTGCACGTAGTCGGCGATGTAATCCTCAGCCGTCACGTAGATGGGTCCCGTGGTAGCGGTTATTTTCGGCCTGGTCGCAGTGGTAGTCTGCGTCGTGGTCGTTGTCACGGTGGTAGTGGTTGCTTCGGGTGCATTCGTGGAGGAGAAGGACACTTTCTCTTGGATGGTATGTACAATCAGGGCGGCACCACCAATCAAAGCCGCTACAAGAACGACCGCCACAGCCACAATGAGAATGCGTCGCATCAATAGTTTCCTGCGTCGTCTGCGAAATGGCATATTACTCCTCCTTTTCGTTGCACTGCCTTTGTATTTTACAGTATCCTTGCGCAAATTGCAAGATGTTATTTAGAGGGACCTATTTCCACGTCAGTGTAGTAATAGTGGAGGATTTCCTCATACGTGTAACCTTGATGGGCCAAATAGTCGGCTCCGTATTGACTCATGCCCACACCATGTCCGTAGCCTTTGACCGCAAAGGTGAAGGAGCCGTCGGCATAGGTGATGGTAAAGGCTGCCGACCGCAAGCCGAAGAGTTGCCGCACGCGAGTTCCGGCCAGCGAGGTGTTTCCCACCGGTTGTTGTGCCACCGTGCCTGCGGTGGAGAGGGCAGGTGTGCCAAACCATGCGGCAGGGTCGTCGGGCAGTGTGAGGTCGGGCGCTTCGGTCAGCAGGATGGCACGCACCTCTTCTGCGGAGAGGGCGACCTCCGAGGAGTAG
Organism: Acutalibacteraceae bacterium; assembly: GCA_045544815.1. Classification (GTDB taxonomy): domain Bacteria; phylum Bacillota; class Clostridia; order Oscillospirales; family Acutalibacteraceae; genus UBA5905. Next base: position 16,670 of record JAZPZT010000083.1, read on the forward strand.
CCTGCGGACAGACGGTCGCCGGGACTGGCTACCGCTTGCAGATAGGGGACGTCGGCGCCCCATACGGTGGCGGCAGACTCGGTGCTGCCGCTGCTGATGGCGTGGTAGCAGGCGTCGATGAATTTGCCCTCGTGGGTGATGGCGATACCCTGCACGGCGGTGACGGCGGTTTTCAGTTTGCCGTAGTAGGCTTCGTATTGCTTGCCCCATCGCTCGCGGAGTTTTTCTTCGGTGTATTCGGTGGGGAATTTGGCGTTGGGCGTGGCAAAATCCGCCCCTTTCAGGTTCGCGTCGGCTTTTTCTGCCTGGGCTTGCCTGCGGCGTGCGTAGTAGGTGTAGGCCGCTACCGCCTGCGCTTTCAGCGCTTCCTCGTGGACGGTGGGACTCATCTCCATAGCAAGGGTGCGGATGAGAAAATCCTCCTCGGTGAGGGTGACCACCTCCTCGCCGCAAAGAATGCGGAATACCGCCTTTTCCTCGATGGTAGGAGCGACTTGTGTTGTGGATGTGGTGAATGATGTTGTGGTGCCGCCTACGGGCAGGTCGTCGGCAGGCGGCTGTGCCGCCGATGGTGTGGCAAAGGCGGGGAGAGGGAGGAGGAGCAATAACGCCGCCACCACCAAAATGAGCCAACCGTAGCCTTTCATAGGGATTCATCCTTTCCGTGTGTTTTTCTTGACTTTACGGCAAAGTAGAGGTATATTAAAGGGTAGAGTTCTTGCGAGGTTTGTCCTCGTCTGTTTATAGATATGCATGGTGGGCGCAGGGTATGCGCCTACGGAAAGGCGGAGCGGAATGAAAAATAAGAAACGCTTAAACAGTCTGGCACGCATTATGGTCGCGTTGGGCGGCTTGGGTGCGCTGCTGGTGGTGGCACTGCGCGTGTGGATCGTCCCTGCACAGCGGGATATGGATACGGGTCTCTTCACCTCCAATTTGCTGGTTATCGGCCTGACGTTGGCGCTGTTGGCGGCGCTGGGCGCTGTGGTATATTTGATGCGCGACACCTCTCGCCGTGAGATTGTGGGTAACCCTGCGCTGGTTCTGTCTACGGTATTGTTGATTGTGGGCGGCGGTATGTTTCTCCACGGCGTGGTGGAGATGTTGGCTCGTTTCGGCGTTGTCACTTTTTATTCGGTGACCACGATGTGGGTTGAAGAAGGAATCTCTCTACCTCAGGTAATTCTGCCCTGGGTACAGACCGTGCTCAGTATTTTCAGCGGCGTGGCTTTCGTGCTGTTCGGCCTCAATTTAGCCTCGGAGGGTGGCACCCGCCGTGGCATTTCCAAGTTGGGTCTGCTGGTGCCCGTGCTGTGGATGTGGTTTGTGCTGGCAAACTATATGATTACCTATGTCAGTATGGTGCGTATCACCGAAGGTTTCTTTACGGTGGCAACCTACATTATGGAATTGCTGTTTCTTTTCCGTTTTGCGGGATATATGGCCGGCGTGGGCAAGCACACCGTGGGCTCTACCCTCTTTGTCTCGTGCGGTACGGCACTGTTTGCATTGTCCGCTCCGCTGGTGCGCCTGTTGTTGCATTTGCTGCAGGACACCGAGGCCGCTTCGGCCGCCGGTGCCACCGGTCCGTTGGATTTGGCGATTGGCGTGTTGGCACTGACGGTGAGCATTACCCTGTGTCAGAGTTTGTCTGCTTTGCCTGCTTCTGAGGTAGAGGAAGAATCTGTCGAATGGAGCGACCCTGAGGATACGGCTTCCGACGTGGAGCTCATTGGCGAAGAGGACGCAGCTGACTTTATTGAGGAGTAAAGGGCGGCGTAGAACACGCTCCAAACGGGGGAGAGGGCGTCGGACAAGAGGTCCTCTTCCGTGGGACAGCCGTACAGCCGCACGCCCGTGGGTGGCTCAGCAACCTGTCCGCAGGAGAATACAATGGTTTCATCGCAATGCACCAGACTGCCGCCCAGCAGTTTGGTGCATTCTTTTATAACGGTCAGTGCGTCCCCATCGGCAAAGGGTGCGCAAGCGGTGATTGACACCACCAGACCGCCCCGTTGCTCTTGCAACCGAACCCATACGGGGTTGCGCGGTGCGGCGGCACAGGCACGGCACAATAGGTCGCACAGGGCGATGCTCAGCATACGAGGATGGAGTAACGTATCGGCACCGATGGCGGTCTCTCGTGCAGGGAAGAGCAGAATAGGCTGCCCCAGCCCTGCCGCCAAGCGTTGCGCGGCGGAGAGGATGGCTTGTATCAGCGGCGCAGGATTGCCCCACACCATTATACGGGAGGCGGCGGTTTGGCACACATCCTGCCTTTCCAACTGTCCCAGCAGATGGAGCTTTTGCAGATATTCCCGCCGCTGGGCAGGCGTTTGCTCGCCTCGTGGCGGAGCGGCGAGAAAATAGGTGGCCAATTGCTCCCGCAGATTGCCTTCGGCAGAGAGATTTTGGGTGAAATTAGGACTCATAAGCGGCTCCTTTTTATCAAAAATTCATAGTGTTTTAGGCGAATGTGCGACGCCTTTGTTCAAATCTCCAAAGTTAGTTAAAAAATAAACAATCTTAAAAAATATGCTTGCATTTTTTGGAAAAATGGGGTAAAATAAACACAGACTGCGGAATTAGAATGCAGACTATAAATTTTGGAGGTATTTTATCATGGCTGTTAAAGTTGCAATCAATGGTTTTGGCCGCATCGGCCGTCTGGCTTTCCGTCAGATGTTCGGTGCTGAGGGTTACGAGCTGGTCGCTATCAACGACCTCACCAAGCCCAGCATGCTGGCTCATCTGCTGAAGTACGATACCGCTCAGGGTCGCTACGACGGTCACACCGTCACCGCTGACGACGAGGCCGGTACCATCACTGTGGACGGCAAGGTTCTGAAGATCTACGCTGAGAAGGACGCTATCAACCTGCCTTGGGGCGACCTGGGTGTGGACGTTGTTCTGGAGTGCACCGGCTTCTACTGCTCTAAGGAGAAGTCCATGGCTCACATCAACGCCGGCGCTAAGAAGGTTGTTATCTCTGCTCCTGCCGGTTCTGACCTGAAGACCATCGTGTTCGGCGTGAACGAGGACACTCTGACCGCTGACGATGTCATCATCTCTGCCGCTTCCTGCACCACCAACTGCCTGGCTCCCATGGCTAAGGCTCTGAACGATTACGCTCCCATCCAGAGCGGTATCATGACCACCGTGCACGCTTACACCGGTGATCAGATGATCCTGGACGGCCCCCATCGCAAGGGCGACCTGCGTCGTGCCCGTGCCGGCGCTCAGAACATCGTTCCCAACTCCACCGGCGCTGCTAAGGCTATCGGCCTGGTTATCCCCGAGCTGAACGGCAAGCTGATCGGCTCTGCTCAGCGCGTTCCCACCTGCACCGGCTCTACCACCATCCTGGTGGCCGGCGTTAAGGGTCAGAACATCACCAAGGAGAGCATCAACGCCGCTATGAAGGCTGCTGCTACCGAGTCCTACGGCTACAACGAGGATATGATCGTGTCTTCCGACATCATCGGCATCCGCTTCGGTTCTCTGTTCGACGCTACCCAGACCATGGTCGCTAAGATCGACGACGACACCTATCAGGTGCAGGTCGTGTCCTGGTACGACAACGAGAACTCCTACACCAGCCAGATGGTCCGCACCATCAAGTACTTCGCCGAGCTGTAATGTTTGAGAACTACTGAGTTCGGCTTTAGACGCCCTTCTCGGTGGCATCACGATGTCTTTAGCGATTACAGAAGTTCTCGCAAGAACTGGTTGTAAGACGATTGAAAATCCCGACAACTTCGGTTGTCGGGATTTTTCTTTTTACCAACCGCTTTTGGTAGCATTAGCACCATAGGCGGTTTTTTCTGCGGAAAAGATTGCCGCCGTCAATTCCCAATGGGAAAACGGACAAAAAACGCACTCTTTTTCCACGTTAGTATGCGGTTTTCGTGGGCAAAATATTGATGAACACGAACGAAACGAGGTGATATTACGTGCGTGTTCTTTTTCGATGTATTTGGTGGTTGCTTGCCGTGGTTTGCGCTTTCGTGTTTGTGGCAGTGGGGTATATGCAGCAGCGTTTGCCTGACCGCTACCTCGTCAGTTGCGGTCAGCAGGTGAGCATTGGTCCGTGGGTGCAAAGCCGCAGCGACACGGCGAAGGATACGACGGCAGGGGACGAATATCGCACCTGCTTGACTTTAGGTGGTCTTTTTGCGGTGAAGGACGTGACGGTCACCGTCACCGAAGAGGCGGTGGTGATGGTGTGCGGCACGCCCTTCGGTATTAAGTTGTACACCAAAGGTGTGTTGGTGGTGGGTCTCTCCGACGTGGACACCGTCGCAGGCAAGGTGAATCCTGCCGCCGCCGCAGGCGTGTGTATCGGTGACGCCATCTTGGCCGTCAACGGCAGGGAGGTGGCCACGAGCAACGAGGTAGGCGCTCTGATCCGTGACTGCGGCGGCAAAAAAGTGACCCTGCGGTTGGAGCGAGACGGCGTGGAGTTTGAAGCCTCCTTTACGCCCGTGAAGGCGGCAGGGGAGGAGGGCTATCGGGCCGGCCTATGGGTGCGTGACAGCGCCGCAGGTATCGGCACCCTCACCTTCTACAACCCTGCCGACGGCACCTTTGGCGGCCTCGGTCATGCCGTTTGCGACGTGGATACCGGCGCACCTATGCCGCTGGCAGGGGGTGAAATCGTGCCGGCTCGTATTTTCGGCATTACCAAAGGCAAAGCAGGCACACCCGGCGCACTGAAAGGGTGCTTCGATACGGGTAATCTCGGCGTGCTGGCGAAAAACGGGGACAACGGCCTCTACGGCAGTTTGGACGCCTATCCTTTCGGGTGGCAGACCATGGCGGTGGCTCACCGCCAGCAGGTGAAGGAGGGTGCGGCGCAGATTGTGTGCACCGTGGACGGCACCCGACCGCAAGCCTACGACGCCGTCATCCAGCAGGTGCGCTACGGCGGTGCGGATTCCACACGCAATTTGGTGATTCGCGTTACCGACCCCGACCTGCTTGCCACTACGGGCGGCATCGTGCAGGGCATGAGCGGCTCGCCCATTATCCAAGACGGCAAACTGGTGGGCGCCGTCACCCACGTGCTGGTGGATGACCCCACCCGTGGCTACGGTATTTTTGCGGAGAATATGCTGGAGACAGCGCAGACGGTGACCACAACGAAGCAAAAAGCGGCATCCTAAAGCGAGCGAGGGAGAAAATCCCTCGCTCTTTTTCTGTCCGCAATCTTGTTGACCTTTCAGTGAAATTGCGGTATACTAATGATTGGCCAAAATACGAACTCGGAGAATAAAAGTGCGTGTCACCGTCACGGTGACGGTAGCCCTTTTTAGGATATGATGGAGATGTTTTTGTGAAAAAAGCAAGGAAAAAACTGCGTTGGGTGCGCTTGGATAATGCGGCGAAGATTTACCCTGCCGCCATCCGCAGAAATTGGAGCAACGTCTACCGCCAGTCGGCCACCCTGCGTGACGAGGTGGATAAAGAGGTGTTGCAATCCGCCATAGAGGTGACGGTGAAGCGTTTTCCCTCTATCGCCGCACGCCTGCGTAAAGGTGTCTTTTGGTATTATCTGCAGCAGGTGGAGCACGTCCCTGCTATCCGTGAGGAATACAGCTATCCTCTGGTACATATGAGCAAAGAAGAGTTGGGGCGCTGTGCCTTTCGTGTGATTGTGTATCACAATCGCATCGCCGTGGAGTTTTTCCATTCCCTCACCGACGGCACGGGTGCGCTGATTTTCCTCAAATCCCTGCTGGCGGAATACTTAGAGCAAAAATACGGGATTACCATCCCCTGCGAGCACGGCGTGCTGGACCGCCGTGAAAAACCGAAAAAGGAAGAGTTGGAGGACTGCTTCCCCAAGAGTGCCGGCCCTGTGTCGGCCAGCCGCCGTGACACCGACGCGTGGCATATGGCGGGGGAGGAGCAGGAGGACGGCTTTTTGCACCTCACCTGCTTTCGTCTGTCGGCGCAGGAGGTGCTGGAGAAGGCTCATAAATATGGTTTCACCGTGACGGTGTTTATGAGCGCCGTGATGATGCAGGCGCTGTTTCGCCTGCAGGCGGAGAAAAACCCCATTCCCATGCGCCGCAAGCCCATTAAACTGCTGATTCCCGTGAATCTGCGCAAGCTGTTTCACTGCAACACCCTGCGCAATTTCGCTATGTACACCGTCCCCGAATTGGATCCGCGATTGGGTGACTATACGCTGGAGGAAATCGGCGCCATCATTCAGCACAAAATGGGTCTGGAGTTTACCGCCAAGCATATGAGCCGTGTGATCGCCACCAACGTGGGCGATGAGCGCAATCCCTTGGTGCGCCTGATTCCTCTGCCCATCAAGAATGCGGTGATGAAGGCGATTTTCGACAGCGTAGGCGAGAAAAAATCCTGCCTGACCCTGTCTAATCTCGGTCGCGTGCAGGTGCCTGCGGCGATGGAGCCGTATATCGAGCGCTTCGATTTCATCCTCGGCGTGCAGGCGGCAGCACCGTATAATTGCGGTATGCTGTCCTACGGCGACACGGTGTATATCAATTTTATTCGCAATATTAAAGACGCCGAATTGGAGCGCCATTTCTTTGCGGTGTTGCAGGAATTGGGTGTGTCCGCAACGGTGGAAAGCAATCGAAACGAGAGGTGACGAGGAATGTATTGTGTGAAATGCGGTGTCCGATTGGCGGACACCGAGAAAAAATGCCCTCTGTGCGATACGGTGGTGTGTCATCCCGATTTTCCGCCCTCGCAGGAGCGACCGCTGTATCCTGCCGACAAAATGCCGAAAGGCCCGTCGGGGCTGAAGGCCTTGGGCGGCGTGGTGATTATTCTGTTTTTGGTGCCGTTGGTGGTCAGCTTTTTCTCGGATATGTACCCCGACGGTCGGATGGATTGGTTTGGCTACGTGGCAGGCGCTTTGATTTTGGCTTACGTGGTGGTTGCCCTGCCTCTGTGGTTTGCCAAGCCCAATCCCGTCATCTTCGTCCCCTGCGATTTTGCGGCGCTGGCGCTGTATCTGTGGTATATCTCTTGGGAGGTCGGCGGCAACTGGTATTGGACGTTTGCGCTGCCGTTGGTGGGCGCTTTGGCGCTGATTGTCACCGCACCCGTCACCCTGCGGCGGTACGTAAAGAAGGGGCGGCTGTACGTCTTTGGCGGCACTACCATGGCCTGCGGCGGCTGGCTGCTGATGATTGAATTGCTGATGGATTATACCTTCGGCGTGCCTTTCATCGGCTGGTCGGTGTATCCGCTGTTGGTGTTGGCGCTGTTTGGCGGTCTGCTGATTTACCTCGGTATCGACCGCGCGGCCCGTGAAATGATGGAGCGTAAGTTTTTCTTCTGATGAACGTAAAAAACAGCCTGTGGCAATCGCCACAGGCTGTTTTTTTTACATTGTTTACTTCTTCTTCCAGACCAGCGGTTCACCGGTTTCTTCCACGTAAATGCCTTCGATGGTGAGTTTGCCGTTTTCCAGCGTGTACTTGCTCTCTTCAAAGTTGGCTTTCCAGCTGATGGCGGTGTAAATGACGTCATCTGCTACGTAGTAGACCTCTTTGCTGGTGTAGGAGTCGTATTCTGCTTGCACGTCGTAGTCCTTCAGGAGTGCCTCCACGTAGTCGTTGACGTCCAGACCGTAGGTTTCTTTCATCGCCTCGTCAGCCTGTGCCTTGGACATACCCTGCTGAGCGAAGGAATCGTACATCGTTTTGATGGTATAGGCGGTCAGTTTTTGCATATAGTCCTTCTCGTCTATGACAGAGATGGTCTGGGTCACTTCACCTGCGTTACCGAAATGCATGGTATAGCGTACCGCAGTGCCACCGAAGCCGTCGAGACCCGTCATTTCGTCGGTCATCTCCACGTCGCAAATCCACGTGCCTTGCAGGTGTTTGGTGGCGGCGGTGGTGAAACGGGAATCGGTCTTAATCTTGCTGCCCGAGGTTTTCTTACACACGGAGCAGGTCTTGGGCGCCTCGGTGGTGGCCTCTTCCCACTTGTGGCCTAAGGCTTTGCCGTCGGTCTTTTCACACAGCTTGCAGGTCTTGGCCTTGTCGCAGGTGGCGGCAGCCCAATCGTGCGCCAACTTATCGCCCTCCGTCTTAGCGCAAACGGAGCAGGTCTTGGGGGCGTCGCAGGTGGCCTCATCCCACTTGTGTCCCAGTGCCGCAATTTTCTCCGCACCGGACAGAGAGGCGTCGCACACGACGCACATCTTGCCGGCGGTGTGACCCTCCTCCTCGCAGGTGGGCTCGGCGGCAGGCACGTCTTTCTCTACGTGGCCGTTGGCGGGGATGGTGGCCTGTGCCACGATGATCTCGCCGCAATCGGCGCAGTGCTTGCCCTCGGTGAGACCGGTATCGGTACAGGTAGCCGCCACGGCGGCATCCACCGCCACGTTTTCGTGTTTACAGCCGCAGGCGGACAAGGTTAGCACCATCATAACTGCCAGTGCCATAACGAACCATTTACTCATACACTTCATACGATTACCTACTTCCTTATAAATTTAAAAAAGTGCGACCACCGAAGCAGCCGCACAAAAAACGCAAACTCCGATAGTCGCCAAACTAACTCAGTGTGAAACAGGTGCATGGCACATCCACATTGTTGGAATTTGCATTTTTATCAAATTCGAAACAATGGGATATGGAAATAAGCGTATTTTCCCTCGAAAAAGAAAAAATACACCCAATTTCACAGTCGTTCAGTTAGTTTGGCAATCTCATTGTAGCATAGTATTTTTGAGATTGCAAGAAAAAGATGTAAAAAACAGCCTGTGACAATCGCCACAGGCTGTTTTTTTAATAAATTACTCCGTTCTCAGCGCCACGACAGGGTCTTTTTTCGCCGCGGAGCGAGAGGGGATGATACCCGCAAACAGGGTGAGAATCACGCTGATAATCACCAGAATCACCGCCGCCTCGGTGGGCAGAATCGCCTTGAGGTTGGGGATATCGGTGAGGTAGTACAGGATGGCGTTGATGGGGAAGCACAGAGCAAAGGTGATAAGAACGCCCAGCAGACCTGAGGTGAAGCCGATGATTACCGTCTCAGCGTTAAACATACTGGACACGTTGCGCTTGGACGCGCCGATGGCACGGAGAATACCAATCTCCTTGGTGCGCTCCTGCACCGAAATCAGGGTGATAACGCCAATCATAATGGAGGACACAATCAGCGAAATCGCCACGAAGGCAATCAGCACATAGGTGATGGCGTCGATGATGGTGGTGATGGAGGACATCATCAGGCCCACGTAGTCGGTATAGATGATTTTCTCCAGTTCATCCTTGCCCTCGTTATACTCGGCGATGGCCGCCTCGATGACGTCCTTATTCTCGAAGGAGGAGGCGTAGATGTTGATGCTGGCAGGGGTATCCAAATCCAGTTTACCCAAGGTCAGCAGCTTATCCTCATAGGTGCCCTCGGCAAACTGCAGGACGTTGTCGTAGTAGTTGACGAACTGGTCGATGGTGTAGCCGCGAATGGAGGAGGAGAGGGCAAGAGCCTGCACCATAGGAGTGGAGAGACCACGGTCGGTCAGGTTCTTGAGAACCTCCGCACGGGTGGTGGCCTCGGTCTGCATCGCATCGCTGCGGATGAGGCTGATACAGGTCTCCTTCAGGCTCTTCTCATCCTTCTGCAGCAGTTGCTCCACGTACTGCTCGGTACCGCCGGGAATCTCCAGATTGCCGGAGGAGAGGGTGTTCTGAATGAAGGCCACCAAATCCTCACGGGACATCTGCTGGATCTGCGCCTCCATCTGAGCGATCTGATCGGCCACCAAAATATCCACGTAGGTGTTGGCCTTGCCGTTCTCGTCCAGCTTGTTCACGTACTGGATGAACTCGGCGGCCTTATACAGGGTCATACGTTCCTCGTCGGTGAGGGAGGACTGCACGCTGACCATTTCGGCCACGATGTCGGCGGCCGCTTTCTCACTATACTCCGCCTTCTTTACGGTGGCGAATTTCTTTGTTTCCTCTTGCTCCACCATGGTGCGGTAGTAGGCTTTCACGCCGTCGTCGTCCAGCTGGGCGATATAGGCGGCGGTCTGGGGATCCATCTGGGCGGACATACCGGCGAGGGTCGCCTTCATCTGCTCTAAGGGAGTGGCCTCCATCACGGGATCCACCTTCTCCTTCAGCAATTCGGGGGAGATGGCGGAGACGTAAGTGGTCCAAATCTGCACTTTGGTGGCCTCGTCCAGAGTGGTGAGGTAGGCGCCGAACTCCTCGGCGGTGAGGGCGTCGGAGGTGGGTTTAAAGGGCAGACCGGTGGTCACGTCCACCTCGGGATTTTCCATCTGTGCTTTCACCACGGGGGCGTCCTTGCCCTTTTCGATGATGTGGGCGGTGAGGGCGGAGGTGTAGGCGATGTTGCCCGACAGCATAGCGGAGGAGGCGTCCTCCTTGGGACGGATGATACCCGTCACCTTGAGGGGCAGCGCGTTATCGTAGAGATATTGCAGACCGACGGGGTTTTCCTTGCCGTTTTTATCCAGACGGATGTCGGTGTAGAGACCTGTAGCCTCGTCGTAGGAATAGCAATCAAAGGGCAGCACCACGTGGAAGTCCATATTACGGATTTCCTCATAGGTCCAGCTCTTAATCTCCACGTCAATGGTTTCCTGACCTTTAGAGGCGGCGGCCAGTGCGTCCATCTCCTCTTTGGATTTGAGACCCAGTGCGTAGAGGGTCATATCGTCGATTTCGTTATTCTGGTCTACCACCAGCACGATTTCGTTATAGGCGGCAGGCCAGCGACCGCCGTCGATGATTTCATACTGATTATACAGCAGAGGGTTGATCAGTCCGCCGTCGGTGGCCGGCAGCATCTCCTGCCACAGTTGGGGAGCACCCATGGTCATCATACCGCCAAAGCCGTAGGATTCACCCATGGACATAAAGCCGGACATATCCATAGACAGGTGCTCCACCATCAGATCCATCAGGAGCTGCTCGGTGTCGGAGCGCTGGATGGTGCCGTCTACGTTTTTGGTGTATACCAACAATTCTAAATCGTAGCCGTACTGGATGCCGTTGATGGCGTCGCGCAGGTCGTTGTCATCCGACTGGTCCGCCATATGATTCTCCAAAAACTCCTTAAAGGCACGCAGGTCGTTTTCGGTGCTGCTCATATTGTTGAGGGAGTTCACCAAATCGTACAGCATCGCTTTTTGGTATACGGCGTCCTTTTCGTGCTCGCCGTGGGAGGTAGCCTCTCCGATAAAGGTGGCTAAGAGACTGCCCATATCCGTATGAGTGGCTTCTAAGGTCAGGGGATAGGAGGAGAGGGTGTCCTCCTGCACCGCGTCGATGTAGGTGGTCATACCGTTGGACACAGCGGTGATGAGGGCGATACCGATGATACCGATACTGCCGGCAAAGGCGGTGAGGGCGGTGCGGCCCTTTTTGGTAAACAGATTTTTCAGCGACAGACCGAAGGCGGTGAAGAAGGACATAGAAGGCTTTTTTTCTCGACGGCGGCGCTTGTGGGTGTTGGCGGCGTGCTGCATTTGTTCACGCTCGATCTCGGCGGCAACCTCCTCCGAGGAGAGAGGGGCGCTGTCATCCACGATTCTACCATCCAGCATACGGATGATACGGGTGGAATACTGCTCCGCCAGCTCGGGGTTGTGGGTCACCATCACCACCAAGCGGTCGCGGGCCACTTCTTTGAGCAGATCCATCACCTGGACGCTGGTTTCGGTATCCAGCGCACCCGTCGGCTCGTCGGCGAGGATGATGGCAGGGTCGTTGACCAGCGCGCGAGCGATGGCCACACGCTGCATCTGACCGCCGGAGAGCTGGCTGGGCTTCTTGCGCAGCTGGTCGCCCAAGCCCACCTGCTCCAGAGCCGCCTTGGCACGGCGGGGGCGCTCCGCCTTCGGCACGCCGGAGAGGGTCAGCGCCAATTCCACGTTTTGCAGCACCGACTGGTGGGGGATGAGGTTGTAACTCTGGAATACGAAACCGATGGTGTGGTTGCGATAGGCGTCCCAGTCACGGTCTTTGAACTGCTTGGTGGATTTGCCGTTGATGATCAAATCACCCTCGGTGTAGCGGTCGAGACCGCCCACGATGTTCAGTAGCGTGGTTTTGCCACAGCCGGACTGACCGAGGATGGACACAAACTCGTTGTGGCGGAAGGACAGGCTCACACCATTCAGAGCCTGCACCGCATTTTCACCGGCGGCATAGACTTTCGTAATGTTTTTTAATTGCAACATAGAGTGCTCCTCCTTGTGCATAGGTTGCATATGTATTATTTCATTTTATACTATAAAGCGCTATGTTTCAAAAAGTGTGAACACACTGTAAAAATACCACATTAATTGCGCATTGACAAGCCGTCTTTTGCATATTATAATGGATACGGATGGAATAATTGGTCGGACGCACGTCCGCATATCATAAAGGAGTGTGTATTCTTATGGAGAAAAAGAATAACGGCATTGGTATTTTCATTGGTGTATTGGTGGCGCTGACTGCCATCGGCGTGGCTCTGGCCCTGCTCATCCGCACCGAAAACCGTCTGCTCCGCCTGCTGGGCAAGGTGGAGAAGGCTATGCCTAAGAAGGCAGCGAAGAGCGATCCCATTACGGTAGAATTGTAAGCACTTTTTTGCTTTAAAGTATTGACAAAGCATTTTTCTTGTGCTATTATACCATCAAACAAGCAAAGGCTGTGACGAAGACGGTCGAGCGGTTGTAATTTTCAGAGAGCCGATGGTTGGTGCGAATCGGTAGTTGCGCTGCTCAGTGACCCATCCCTTCCGAGCCGAGACGGTGAATCCCGTTGTGGGTATTAGCCGTTTCCGTGATGACTGCGTCAAGGTCGAGGAGTTGATAGACTCCGTAGAGTGGCGGATTTTCCGCAAATTGAGTGGTACCGCGAGTGTATTCAGCACCCGTCTCAATGTTTGAGACGGGTGTTTTCTGTTTTTATAAAGGAGTTGAGTAAAATGGCAAACGACAATCTGAAACTGTTAGAGGTGGCGGTACGAATCCGCGAAATGCGTGAGATTCTGGAATGGTCCACCGCCGAAATGGCACAGAAGACGGGCGTCACCATAGCTGAGTATGAGACCTACGAGTCCGGTACGGTGGATTTCCCCTTTAGCTTTATCCACAAGTGCGCTCTGGCTTTTGATTTGGATATGACCGATCTGCTGGAGGGTCGTAGCGCCAACCTGCTGACCTCCTACACCGTCACCCGTAAGGGGCGAGGACAGCAGACGGCCAAAGAGGACGGCATCGACATCGCCCATTTGGCACCCAAGTTCCGCAATAAGATTGCCGAGCCCTATTGGGTGCGGTACGAATACGATCCCACTCTGGTGAATAAGCCCATCCATTTGGCCACCCACTCCGGTCAGGAGTTCGATTTGGTCATCAGCGGTAAGCTGAAGGTGCAAATCGGCGACCACGTGGAGGTTTTGAGTGAGGGTGACAGCATTTATTACGATTCTTCCACCCCTCACGGTATGATTGCCGTGGACGGCGAGGATTGCGTATTCTGTGCCGTGGTGCTCCCCGGCGAGGAGACAGAGGAGAAAGAGGTGCGCCGCTCCATTGTCACCGCCAAAACCTCCGAGGAGTTGGTGTGCGAGCGTTTCGTGGATACTGTGGAGGACAAAGACGGTGCGCTGCAGTCCATCCAATTTAAGAATACCGACACCTTTAACTTCGGTTTTGACATTGTGGATGCCATTGCCGAGAAATATCCCGATAAATTGGCTATGCTCCATTTGGATGTACATAAGACGGAGCGTCGCTTCACCTTCAAAGATATTAAGCAGTATTCCAATCAGTGCGCCAATTATTTCACCTCGCTGGGCATCAAAAAGGGCGACCGCGTGATGTTGGTGCTCAAGCGCCACTATCAGTTCTGGTTTGCTATGGTGGCGTTGCATAAGCTGGGTGCGGTGGCCATCCCTGCTACCAATCAGCTTAAAGAGCATGATTTCGCCTACCGCTACGAGGCGGCCGGCGTCTCTGCCATCGTATGCACCGCCGACGGCGATACTGCCGATATCGCCGCTGCCGCCGCCGACAAGATGGACAGCCCCATCACCAAAATCTTGGTGGGCGGCAAAAAGGACGGCTGGCATGATTTCGACGCCGAGTTTGGGCTCTTCTCTCGCAAGTTTGTGCGCCCTGCGGACGCCGCCTGCGGCGAGGACACCGCTCTGATGTTCTTCACCTCCGGCACCACCGGCAACCCCAAGATGGCGGCCCACAAGCACACCTATGCGCTGGGTCACTTCGTCACCGCCAAGTATTGGCATTGTTGCGAGCGCGACGGCCTGCACCTGACCATCTCCGACACGGGATGGGGCAAGAGCTTGTGGGGCAAGCTGTACGGCCAGTGGCTGTGTGAGGGTGCCGTATTCGTCTACGATTTCGACCGCTTTGACGAAAACGACATCTTGCCTATGTTTGCCAAGTACAACATTACCACATTCTGTGCACCGCCCACTATGCTGCGTATGCTGATTCGTGGCGATTTGTCCAAATACGACCTCTCTTCCATCCACCATATGACCACCGCAGGCGAAGCCCTCAACCCCGAGGTGCACAAGCTGTTTAAGGCGGCCACGGGTCTGGAGATTATGGAAGGATTCGGTCAGACCGAAACCACCCTGGCCATCGCCAATCTGGTGGGCACCACCCCGAAAATCGGTTCCATGGGTAAGGCGTCGCCTCAATTTGATATCGACGTGGTGGATCCCGACGGCAACAGCGTGGCGGCAGGTGAAACGGGTGAAATTGTCATCCGCACCTCCGACTCCGTCCCCTGCGGCTTATTCAAGGAATACTATCTGGACAGCGAGAAAACCTCTGCCGCTTGGCACGACGGCCTGTATCACACCGGCGACACCGCTTGGCGTGACGAGGACGGCTATTTCTTCTATGTCAGCCGTGTGGACGACGTCATCAAATCCTCCGGCTACCGTATCGGGCCCTTTGAGATCGAGTCGGTCATCATGGAACTGCCCTACGTGGTGGAGTGCGGCGTGTCCGCTGTTCCCGACGAGGTGCGCGGACAGGTGGTCAAGGCCAGTATCGTGCTGACTGCCGGCACCGAGCCCACCGAGGCGCTGAAAAAGGAGATTCAGAACTACGTCAAGGAGCACACCGCCCCCTACAAATATCCCCGTGTGGTAGTCTTCTGCGACAGCCTGCCCAAAACCATCAGCGGCAAGATTCAAAGAAACAAGCTGTAACATTTCCCATTTCCCAATTTAGGGTTGACAAACACGCTTTACCGTGCTAAAATACCACTAACAATTAAAGAATAAAGGCAATGACGAAGAGGGCAGATGTCAGCGTCTCCCCAGAGAGACAGCGGTTGGTGCGAGCTGTCGTGACAAGATTTCTGTTTGTAGCTTCTGAGCCGGAGGAAAGAAAGCCGTATGGTGAGTAGAATCCTCCCGTGTATGCTGCGTAAAGGCATAGAGGTTGCTTGACCTCGAAGAGTGGCGATTGTATAATCGCAATTTGAGTGGTACCGCGGGTGCTGTATTGGTTTACACACACTCGTCTCAAAGTCAACAAACTTTGGGACGAGTGTTTTTTATTTCGTCCCGGATTGGAGATTGGTTATGGAACCCATTACCGCATTAGATTACAAAATTCAAGAAATGGCGGCTCGTATCCGCGAATTGCGCGAGATCGTGGGCTACACCCCCGAGGATATGGCGGTCAAGACCGGTGTTTCCGTAGAGGAGTATCTGCAGTGCGAGACGGGCAAGTGCGATTTGAACTTTGCTTTCATCTATCGCTGTGCCTCGGCGCTGAACGTCAACGTCACCGACATCATCGAGGGCTACAGCCCTCGCTTGAAGTCCTTTACCGTTACTCGTCGTGGTCAGGGTCAGCAGATCGCTCAGGCTCACGGTATGACCTACTACAACTTGGCCTACGCTTTTCAGAATCGTATTGCCGAGCCGTTGTACGTGCGCAGCGTCTACGATCCTGCTGCCCAGCAGCAGGACATCGAGCTGACCTCCCACGACGGTCAGGAGCTGGATCTGGTGCTGGAGGGTCAGCTGATGGTGCAGATTGGCGAGCACCGTGAGATTCTCGGCCCCGGAGACAGTATCTACTTCGATTCCGAGACGCCCCACGGTATGATTGCCGTGGGCGGTCAGGATTGCGTGTTCTACGCCATCGTGCTCAACCCCACCGGCGAGCCCATCCCCGAATTGGAGCCCACCCGCACCATCGTGGACCTGCCTGCCGATAAGCGTGACGACAGCGGCCGTATTTACAAGAACTTCATCGACGTGGAGGAAAACGAAAACGGCACCCCCACCTCCATTACTTTCAAAAATACCGAGCATTTCAACTTTGCCTTCGATTTGGTGGACGAGCTGGCGGCCAAAGACCCCGAAAAGCTGGCTATGCTCCACGTTTCCCGCGACCACACCGAGCGCCGCTTCACCTTTAAGGATATGAAGCGCGCCTCCAACCAGTGCGCCAACTACTTTAAGTCCCTGGGCATTAAGAAGGGCGACCGCGTTATGCTGATTCTCAAGCGTCACTACCAGTTCTGGTTTGCTATGCTGGGTCTCAACAAACTGGGCGCCATCGCCATTCCTGCACCCAATCAGCTCTTAGAGCACGATTTGGAGTACCGCTTTAACGCCGCAGGCGTTTGTGCGGTGTTGTGCACCGCCGACGGCGACGTGGCGGCACAGGTGGAGGCGGCGGCTAAAAAATGCCCCACCGTGCAGCACAAACTGATGGTTAACGGCTCTCGTGAGGGGTGGCGCACCTTTGACGAGGAGTACACCCTTTACTCCACCCACTACAACCGCACCGAGGACGCCCCCGGCGGCGACGACCTAATGCTGATGTTCTTCACCTCCGGCACCACAGGCTATCCCAAGATTGCGGCACATAACTATAAATACGCGCTGGGTCATTTCCACACCGCCCGCTATTGGCATAACGTGGATCCCGACGGCCTGCACTTCACCATTTCCGATACTGGGTGGGCCAAGGCCATGTGGGGTAAGCTCTACGGCCAATGGCTGTGTGAGGCGGCCACCTTCGTATACGATTTTGACCGCTTTGACGCGGCGGATATCTTGCCGATGTTTGCCAAGTATGGCATCACCACCTTCTGCGCACCGCCCACTATGCTGCGTATGATGATCAAGCAGGATATCTCAAAATACGATTTCTCTTCCGTGAAACATATGACCACCGCCGGCGAGGCACTCAACCCCGAGGTGTACCGCCAATTTGAAAAGGCCACCGGCCTGCAGATCATCGAGGGCTTCGGTCAGACCGAGTCCACTATGATCGTTGGTAATATGGTGGGTGCCTCCCATAAGATCGGCTCCATGGGTAAGCCGGCTCCCATCTACGATGTGTCCATCGTGGATCCCGATGGCAACCCCGTTGCCACCGGTGAGATTGGCGAGATCGTGGTCAACGTCAAAAACGGCGCACCCTGCGGTCTGTTCACCGGCTACTACGGTGCTCCCGACAAGACCGCCGAGGTGTGGCACGATGGCTACTATCATACCGGCGACACCGCCTGGATGGACGAGGACGGCTTCTACTGGTACGTGGGTCGTGTGGATGACGTGATCAAGTCCTCCGGCTACCGTATCGGACCCTTCGAGATCGAGAGTGTCATCATGGAGCTGCCCTACGTGTTGGAGTGCGGCGTTTCCGCCGCCCCCGACGAGGTGCGTGGACAGGTGGTTAAGGCTTCCATCGTGCTGGTGGACGGCACCGAGCCCACCGAGGAGCTGAAAAAGGAGATTCAGACCTACGTCAAGGAGCACACCGCCCCTTACAAGTATCCTCGTATTGTGGTGTTTAAGGACAGCCTGCCCAAGACGGTCAGCGGCAAGATTCAGCGCAATAAGCTGTGA
>JAZPZT010000084.1:0-5252 GCA_045544815.1 Acutalibacteraceae bacterium
ATAGTCAACTCCTTGGCTCACAGAACGACATGGCTACGATCCGACTTGCAAAGCTGCTCGCCGTAATCCGCCATCCGCCGCAGATCGGCTTTGGGAGAGCCGTAGCGGTCGGAGTCCTCCTCGTAGATGCGAGTCAGTGTATCTTCCAGACGGGCGACGGACAAATTTGCTCCCAAGGGGATCGCGGCGATCACGAGGACGATGAGCACACACCAGGCCAGCGGGCGGTTGTATTTCAAAAGTTTCATTTTTCGATGTTCAGCAGTTTGGCTTTCAGTTCGGTCTCAATACGTCCCAGCTCCGCCTCGGCGGCCAGACGCTTCTCGCGGCCTTCGCTCTGGATCTTCTGCACTTCGTCCAGAGTGTTGATCAGTTCACGGTTGGTGTGAGTCAACGTTTCGATGTCAATCACGCCACGCTCGGATTCCTTGGCGATGTCCACGGTGCCCTGATGCAGCTTCTCTGCATTCTTTTTCAGCATCTCGTTGGTCATATCGGTGACGGCGCGCTGTGCCTCCAGCGCCTGCTGGGAATGGGCAAGACCCATGGCGATGACCATCTGGCTCTTCCACAGAGGAATGGTGTTCACGATGGTGGACTGCATCTTCTCGCTCATAAGGGTATCGTTGTTCTGCACCAGACGGATCTGGGGAGCCATCTGAATGGATACCATACGGGTCAGTTCCAGATCGTAGATCTTCTTCTCAAATCGGTCGCAGAGGGCGGCAAAGTCGTTGGCCTTCTGTGCATCCTCCGGCAAACCGGATTCTTCCGCCTTCTTCTTCAGTTCCACAAGGGTGGTGGAGCGCTCCCGTTCCAGAGCCTGCTTGCCGGCCAGGATGTACATGGACAGTTCCTTGAAGTAGGTCAGATTGGCCTCGTACATCTTATCCAGGGTAGCCACGTCCTTGAGCAGAACTACCTGATGATTTTCCAGAACGGCCACGATGTTGTTGACGGAAACCTCCGCCTTGTCGTATTTGGCTTTCATTACGTCCAGATTCTTCTTGGCGCGGCCGAACAGCTTAGCGAAGAAGCCTGCGTCGGACTTATCCAGATCGCTGTTGAAGCTCTTGAGCTCACCCACCAGCTCGGCCACCATATCGCCCACCTCACCAAAATCCTTGGTGCGCACGTTCTGCAGGGCGTTGTCGGAGAAATTGGCGATCTTCTGCTGAGTGGCGGCACCGTACTGAAGCACGGTGGCGGTATTCGTAATATCGATCTTTTCAGCAAATTCGGAAACAGCCTTCTTCTCAGCTTCGCTCAGATGCGCCTCCGCCAGCTTTTCCACGCTTTCGGTCTGCTGCTCCGTGGCGCCTTCCGCCGCTTCTGCGATCTGTGCGGCTTCTGCCGTTCCAAAGGGATCCAGGGTCAGATTGATTTCGGGAGTGTTGTTCATAGTTGTGTCCTCCGTATATAGATGAATAGTTTTCGAGGGGTCATTTCAGATCATCCCGTGCCAGAAGGGTTTCCAGCACCGTGATGTCTGTGGATACATCCAATGCATCGTCCGCAAAGAGGGCATCCAGCTGGCTGGCAAAGGAGGCGTCCACCTGTGCCAGGGCCTTTTCGATGGACAGGGACGTTTCCTTGATGTTGGCGGAATCCGCATCCTGTGCAACCAGCAAGGCGTATTTATCTGCCAGCTTCTTGGTGGCGGGCAAATAATAGTTCAGGAAGCGGCGGATCTGTTTCACGTCCTCCGGCGTGGCGATCACGGCGTCCCGGATCTTTCCGACCGTTTTGATGATGCTTTCCAGGCGGGACGCGGTATCCGGCTTGGCGGATGCGATCCGATCGGCGGCGCTTCTCAAATCAGCCAAGGCGGCGTTGATGGTTTTGACCGTTTCGTCCAGATCGTGGTTGCCGGTGCTGACGGGGATCTCCACCAGCTTCGTTTCCTTTGGCAGTATCTTTTTCACGATGAGGGCGGCACCGGCGGAGGCGCCGGCAACGAGAAACAGGTGAAGGAGGCTGTACATAGGGAAGAGCACGGCGGCAATCAGCCACACGGCGGCTGCAGTCCATAGGGGCAGAGCGCTCTTTACTGGGACTTCCTTGTATTTTCTTCCGTCTTTTTCAATAACGGTGGGGGTGGTGTTCTTATTCATCGGATCCCTCCTGGGCGGGTTCGCTGGATTTCTCGGGCACAGCGGCACGACCGTATTCCAAGAGACGGGTGAGGGCGAACAGCCCGATACACGTCCAAGTGGCGGATTCCACGAGAGAGAATCCGTGGCCTATCGGATCATTCAGCGCCACCAGGCTGTGGGCGACGCCGTTTGACAGGCACATTGTCACACAGGCAATACCGAACAGGGCGTACAGCGGCGGTCTGGGAATACGCAGAGCGCACCTGGCCTCTGCGGTAAAGAACAGAGCCATAGCGATATACATCATTAGATCGTACGTCTTGACGGGAGCGTTCATACCGTAGGACTTATCAAAATAGGTGCACAGAATAGAAAAAACGGCAAACAGAGCGGGAAGCAGGGACACGAAGGGGAAGATCGCGGTGTCCGATGCTTTCTCTGAGGTGACGAAGAAAAAGTAGAGGGCGGACAGCGCCGTTAATGCAATGCGAAATTGTGTGAGTATATCCGCGTCGGGCAAATGGCGGAAGGCCATCATAAATACAGCCATCAGCATAAAGGCGGTGAGGATGGCGGCAAAGATGGTCAGCGTGCCGGGGGTGGAGGCGGTGGCCTTCTTTTCCCGCCGCAGAAGAATGGCGGCCACGGCGCCGGTGACGGTGCCCGCTATGCACAGGCATGCGGCGGCAAGTGCGCCGGGAGAGTTGGCTTCGAAATGACGTATGGCCGGGTCATATCCCCGGGTGAGCGCAAAATATAAGCCGGTCGCTGCTCCAAGAGCGCACACAAAGGCGATGAGAGAGCAAATGAAAAGGCATTTTCGCTTTGGGATGGGCATGGAATCACTCCTGCTTTGCAAAAATTACAGTATTATCATACCACAAACTTCCCGTCCGCGCAAGGAGATCGCCTTATTTTATAATATAAAGGAAAGATTTTTTCCGCCGAAAAATGGAGAAGGATTTCCTTTTGTGCAAAATAAACAATATAGTGGTCAAAAATTCGTGAAAACTTTTACGCTCGCAAAAAGAAAAAATATGTAAAAGTGTTGATGTGGAGGAGATAATGTTGTATAATATAGGGGCTTGATGTGCGATGAAGCGGGAGGTTGCTGCTGTTTTGGCGGCTGCTGCTCCAAAAAAGCAGGTAATTTCCGTGGAGTATGTCCGGTTAAACCGGGCGAAGCGAACATCATCCGGCACTTTCAAACCCACGTTGTTCCCGGATCCCTGTCGGTTATGCTGGCCGATCGAATCCGGTTTCATTCAGGAGGATTTGGAAACGCCCGGGCGAGTGTTCACGCGCCTCAGTGACAAAATACTATACAGGAGGCAAGCAAAAGTGGCAGGTAATGAAAAGATCCGTGTGAGACTCAAGAGCTACGAGCACACTCTCATCGATGCAGCGGCTGAAAAGATCGTTGACATCGCTAAGAGAAACGGTGCTGAGGTTTCCGGTCCTATTCCGCTCCCGACCGAGAAGCAGATCATCACCATCCTCCGCGCTGTTCACAAGTATAAGGACAGCCGTGAGCAGTTCGAGCAGAGAACTCACAAGAGACTGATTGAGATCCGCCGTCCTTCCCAGAAGGCAATCGAGGCTCTCATGAACGTCGAGCTCCCCGCCGGTGTGGATATCGATCTCCAGCTGTGAGATAAATCCCCCGCAGCCATGTAACCCCACCGTACAGAGCGATAAGCAAGCGTTCCTTATAATATGAGCGTGCGCGTGTGAGCTTGATGACGGCAAGGTCACGTTGGTACCCTCCGGGCGGCTCCCGGTAATTTCAGGGGTATCAACCAATAACCTTATCAGGAGGAAAAGAAAATGAAAAAAGGAATTATCGGCAAGAAGCTGGGTATGACCCAGATCTTTGACGAGAACGGCAACGTGATCCCCGTTACGGTGATCGAAGCCGGCCCCTGCACCGTTGTGCAGAAGAAGACCGTTGAGACTGACGGCTACGCCGCAGTTCAGCTCGGTTTTGAAGACGTAAGCGAGAAGCATGTAACCAAGCCGGAAGCAGGCCACTTCAAGAAGAATGGCGTTTCCGCTAAGAGACACCTGAAGGAGTTCCGTCTGGAAAATGCAGCGGATATGAATCCCGGTGACGTGGTAGCCGCCGATACCTTCGCCGCAGGCGACAAGGTCGACATTACTGGTATCACGAAGGGCCGTGGATACACCGGTGCCATCAAGCGCTGGAACCTCCACATGCTGGGCAAGACGCACGGTATCGGTCCGATCCACCGTCAGTCCGGTTCCATGGGTGTTATCGATCCCGCTCGTATCTTCAAGAATAAGAAGATGGCAGGTCAGTACGGCAACGAACAGGTAACCGTTCTGAATCTGGAAGTTGTAAAAGTAGACGCTGAGAAGAACCTGATCGCTGTTAAGGGTGCCATCCCCGGTGCTCGCGGCGGTATCGTGTTCCTTCGTGACAGCGTAAAAGCATAATTGGAAGGAGGAAGTACAATGCCAGAGATTAAGGTTGTTAATATGGCAGGTGCGGAAGTTGGAGTTATGACTCTTTCCGACGCGGTTTTCGCAGCCGACGTAAAGGAAGCAGTTCTCCACACGGCCGTTAAGTCTTACCTCGCCAATCAGAGACAGGGCACTCAGTCCACTCTGACCCGCTCCGAAGTATCCGGTGGCGGCAAGAAGCCTTGGAGACAGAAGGGTACCGGTCGTGCCCGTCAGGGTTCTACCCGCTCTCCTCAGTGGACACACGGTGGTATCGCTCTGGGTCCCAAGCCCCGCAAGTACACCGTTAAGATGAACAAGAAGGTTAAGCGCCTCGCAATGCTGGGTGCTCTCACCGCTAAGGTTGCAGGCAATGAGATGATCGTTGTGGATTCTATCGCAGCAACCGAGTTCAAGACCAAGGTTATGGCAGATATGCTGAAGGCAATCGGCGCAAACGGCAAGACTCTCGTGGTTCTGCCTGAGGCGGATGCAAAGGTTATCGGAAGCTACGCAAACATCCCCGGCGTGAAGACAACCCTCAGCAATACCCTGAATGTATACGACATCCTGAACTGCAACACCTTCGTTGCAGCTAAGGCTGCTGTAGAGAAAATCGAGGAGGTGTACGCAAAATGAAGTTCGCTCAGGACATCGTAATTAAGCCGATCATCACTGAGAAGAGCATGGACG